>NZ_ANAH02000028.1 GCF_000335475.2 Cystobacter fuscus DSM 2262
GGTGGTGCTGCGCGGCCATGAGGGAGGGGTGAGGTCCGCCACCTTCAGCCCGGACGGGCAGCGGGTGGTGACGGCCTCCCTTGATGGGACCGCCAGACTCTGGACTCTGTCCATTGACAGAGTCCGCCAGCGGCTGCGCGAGGCCAACAATGATTGCCTCTCTGTCGGCGACAGGATGACCTACGTCGGCGAGACGGAAAACCAGGCCCGCGAGCACTACGAAGCCTGCGAGCGCTCCTACGGCCGCGTTCCACTGTCAGAGGCCAGCGCTCCGTAAACACAGACGTGCCGCTGGATCTCCCAGCAGCACGTAGCCACGCAAGTCATTGCGCTCCATCCAGCGAGCCGCGTGCTCGACCGGATCGACAGGGTCCGGCCTGCCCTCGAGCCGGGCATCCTGCCGTTCCTGGTACTCCGCCATCAGGCCGTCGTTCACCTCGCGGTACGCACGCATCAGCGCGTCCAGCGCCACGCCCGCCCGGCTGCCATTCACCATCACCTCCAGCGCTCCGGCAATTCGCGAGGCCCGGCTTCGGGTGGAGGCACCCGCGGCAGTGAAGCTGTAGGCCCAGGCCAGGTCGCTGTGGCCGATGACGGCCAGCGGGCCTCGTGGGTTGGCCAGGGCCGCTTGGGGGAGGGCTGCGAGGAAGGGACGCTCGCCTTCCCTGGGCAGGCTCTCCAGCACCTCCCGGGAGCGGTCCTTCTGGCCTCCCTCCCGAGCCAGGAGCGTCAGCCACGCATGGAAGGCGCTGCGCGGGGGCGTGGCCGCTCCGAAGCAGGCCAGGCAGAACCACATGCCGTCGGGGAGGAAGGGCGTGTCACGCAGTTCCTCCGCGGTGAGCACCTCTCCGCTCGTCAGAGACAGGGCCCCCTGCTGGGCGCGCTGCTGCTCCAGGGAACTCCACCCCTGGCGTGGCTTGCCGAGGCCATGGCTCACCGTGAGCATCACCCCCGAACGCGCCGCGCCTCCCCCATGCAGCAACTCCTCGCGGGCCACGCGCTCCTCTCGCCATACCCGCAGGCGCAGCGCGGGGTGGCGCCGCTTCCACCGCTCCTCCACCTGCCGTGCGCAGGGCTCCACCAGCAGCCAGCGCCCCAGGGCCGTGGCACGAGTGCCATCGTCCGCGCAGTACAGCAGCACCTCAGCGGCCTCGTCCGGCTCGGTCCGGCCCTCGCTGGCCAGCACCTTCTCCGCGTAGGCCCGGTAGCCCGCGAGGTCTGGCTCCCCCGAGGGGGTGGCCACGTGCAGCCGTCCGACGAAGGCCCCGTGGGCCAGCACGTGCTGCAACTCCATGGACACCTGGTGCAAGTCCCCGAGGAGCAGCAGGTACCTCGGCCGCTCCTCCTGGGGGACCGCCTCGTGCTGGTACACCTCCCGGCGCCAGGCCACCGCCTGTTTCGCGTCCATGTTCGCGGGCACCCGGTACACCCGCACGGGCGCGCCCTGTTGCCGCTCCCGGTGCTCCATCAGTGGCGCGAGGGCTCGCAGCAGCGCCTCTCCTTCCTCTCCCTCCGGTGCCACCACGCCCCAGCGCTGGGCTGGCAGGTCGTTCGGATTCGCATCCGGCGCTTCCATCGAGGGCACCTCGGCCCGGACTGGGAGTTTCTCGGGCTTGGGTGCCTCTCGGGCCGTCTCCTCGGGCAGGCCGGAGGGCAGCAGGGGTTGCCGGTCATCCGCCCTGGCCAGCAGCAGGTGCAACCCGCCCGGTACGCTCCCCGCTTGTTCCTCCCGCGCCATTGCTGGTGCCCCTCCCGCCTCGACCTTCGCACAGTCAACCCCACTCCACTCGTCGTCCTCTGCTTCCCACTCGGAAGCCAGGGAGTGTCGACTCCGGGGGTCAGGCGCTACGACGCATACCCAGGCTCAGTTGACCGGTAGGGAGACGGGGGATAAAAGTTCCAGGTTCGCACGTCTGGAGGAACTCATGAAAGCATGGATGACCGAGGTGGGGATGTTCTTGATGTTGGTGGCACTCGGCGTGGCCGGTCGCCTGCTCCCCCATGAGCCCAACTTCACGCCCATCGCCGCGACGGCCCTGTTCTCCGGCTACTTCATGCGGCACGTCTCGTTCGCCGCCTGCGTGCCCCTGGCGAGCATGCTCATCAGCGACGCGGTGCTGGGTGTCTATGATTACAAGGTCATGGGCGTGGTCTACCTGTGCCTCATGGCCCCCGTGCTGCTGAGCGCCGTGCTCAAGCGCCGCCTGGCGGTGACCACCGTGGGCGCCGGCGCCGTGGGCTCCTCGGCGCTCTTCTTCGTGGGCACCAACTTCGCCGTCTGGCTGTCCTCCGGCATGTACGAGTACTCCCTCTCGGGGCTCGTGAGCTGCTACGTCGCCGCCCTGCCGTTCCTGCGCAACTCGCTCCTGGGCGATCTCTTCTGGTCCGGGATGCTCTTCGGTGCCTGGGCGCTCGTCGGCTCCGCCCGGCGCTCGGCCGTCGCCCGCGCCACCGCCTGAGCCCTCACTGAATCCTCACGTCTGGGCCCTCACCCGGCCCAGATGGCCTCGACTCGGGCGCGCACCTTGCGGCGCCCTTCCATGAAGCCCGGCACGGCGCGCAGCGGCTCGAGTGCCGGGCAGTGCTCGATCCACTCCAGGTCGATGAGCACCGTGTCCGCGGCCCGCTGGAAGTAGCCCAGGGCCTTGTCCGGCTCGCCGCACAGGCACAGCACCTCCGTGGTGAGCTGGCACAGCAGGGCGACGAACCGCGGGCTGTTGTTTTGAAGCAGCCGCTCGTCCACCTGGGCCGCGACCTCGGAGACGGGCAGCTCGCCCAGCATCGCGGCGGTATAGAGGCTCACCAGGTGTGAGATGGGATGTCCTCCACCCGTGACGGAATCCCGGTGGCGCCGCAGCTCCTCCAAGTCCCGGTTCCACGCGGCGACGCGCAGCCGCAAGGCCGCCGTCGCGGAGTGGTGGGGTGGCGAGGCCGCCAGCCGTTCCACCGCCCAGTGGTAGTCCTCCATCCGTCCGCGCAGCGCACTGCAGCGGGCGAACTCGTAGAGCGACATCGTCAGGGAGGGGGACAGCTCGTGGGCGAGCCGCAATCGCACGAGCCCCTCATCCGCCTGGCCCGACTCGCACTGCATGTTGCCCAGGTACAGCATCGACGGCGCATGGTAGGGCGCGATGTCCAGGGCCTTGCGCACGCCGCGCACCGTCTGGCGCCAGTCATTCTCCTGGGCCGCGAGCATCGCCCGCGCCAGATGGGTCTCCACCATGTCGGGCGCCAGGTGCAGCGCCCGCTCGATGCTGTCACGCGCCGTCTGGCCCAGGTTGTCGCTGGAGTTCCTCGTCCCCATGAACCACGTGCGCGCGCTGGCGACGGCGTGCAGCGCCAGGGCGGGCGGGAAGTCCGGCGCCAGCTCCAGGCATGCGTTGATCATCGCCAGGGGGCCCTCGTTCAGGCTCCAGAACGAGCTGTAGAGCTGCTGGTTCGCCTGGCGGTAGAGCGCCAGCGCCTCGGGGGACAGGCTCGTGCTCCAGGTGGAGAGCACCCCCTCTACCCGGAGCTGCTCGGAGATGCGGGGCGCCAGCTTGTCCTGGAACTCGAACACATCCGTGGAGGGGAACTCGAACCGGTCGTTCCACAACTGCGTCCCCGAGCGCGCCTCGAGCAGCCGGATGGCGACACGCACCGCCTTGCCCGTGCTCTGCATCGTCCCATCCACCACCAGCTCCACCTTCAGCTCGCTGCCCACGGTGCGCGGGTCGCGCGTGTCGCGAAAGCGCGCCGTCACCCCGCTGCCGAGCACCCGGAAGCCCCGCGCGCGCGAGAGCTGATCGATGAGGGAGTCGGTCAGCGCTTCCGCGAGGAACTCGGACTCGCGAGGGCCCTGGTAGCGCAGGGGCAGGATGGCCACGCCTCGCATGACCGGGGTGTGAGCGGAGCGGGGCGTGGCGCGAGGCGTGGGCGGGCCGGACGTGGAGGGCCACTGCTGCACGGTGGGCTCGGGGCGGGTGTACCCCGGCTCGGCGAGCTGTCCCTCGCTGGCGAGCCAGTCGCGCAGCTGCCGCGCCGTCTCACTCGCGCTCTCGGGCCGATCCTCGGGGGCGCGCGCCAGGCAGCGGTTCACCAGCTCGGCGAGCGGCGCGGGGATGCCCGGGTGCTGGCGGAGATCGGGCGCGGGCTGGCGCAGGCGGGCCATGGCGACCGCCCAGGGCTCGTCCGAGCCGAAGGGCAGCTGGCCCGTGAGCATCTCGTAGAGCAGCAGTCCCACGGCGTAGAGGTCCGCGCGGGCATCCACCAGCTCTCCCGCCACCTGCTCCGGCGCCATGTACATGGGCGTGCCGATGGCGCCCTGGGTGCTCGAGGCGGCCTCCCGGGCCAGCGCGCGGGCGATGCCGAAGTCGGTGAGCACGACGCGTCCCTCGGACTCCAGCAGGACGTTGGCGGGCTTGAGGTCGCGGTGCACCACGCCGGCGGCATGGGCCGCGGCGAGTCCCTCGCAGACGGCGAGGGCGATGCGCGCGCCGTGGGGTGCACTCAGCGTGCGCTCGCGGGCGAGCCGCGAGCGGAGGTCCTCGCCCTGCACGTACTCCATGGTGAGGAAGGCCTGGCCCTCGTGGGTGCCCAGGTCGTGCATCCGCGCCACGTGGGGGTGGGTGATGCGGCGGGCGAGCCGGACCTCGCGGCGGAAGCGCTCCAGCGCCTCCGGGCCCGCGTGTTCGCCGAGTTGCAGCACCTTGAGCGCCACGAGGTCGCCCACCAGGCTGTCGCGTGCCTGGTACACCGTGCCCATGCCTCCCCGGCCCAGCGTCCGCAGGAGCGTGTAGCGTCCGGCGAACAACGTGCCCCCCCCTTCTTCCGGGGATGGGGGGCGGATGACGGTGCGGTCGCCTTCGTCAGGGAGGGGGCGGGGGGACGGAGGTGTCTCGGCCAAGGGGCGTGGAGCTTAACGTGTCCCCCCTCTGCTTCGCCATGGAGCCTCAGGGGTGCCTCAGGGCCCCGCCCAGATGAAGTCCAGCGTCGGCACGATGTTGTTGCCGCGCACCCGCTCACGCTCCGAGTATCCGTCCGGACCCGTCACCAGGCGGGTGGCGCCCTGGTCCGCGTTGGCCCACAACACACCCACGGTGAAACGGCTGTGTTTGAAGACGGCGACGTCGAGTCCCACGTGGGCGGTGACGATGAGCGGAGACAGCTCGGCGATGGGCCCCACGTCCGTTCCCGACACGGTGAGCCGGCCCTGGGGGCCGGTGGCGTAGATGTTGAGCTCACCGCGCAGGCGCAGCCGCTCGGAGAGGGCGTGGTCGTACGCTCCGCCCACGCGGTAGCAGGAGCCCGTGAGCGGCGCGGCGAGCAGGATGTCCATGGGGGCGAGGAAGGAGTGGAGCTGGGTGGCGCTGTTGGGTCCGAGCGGCGCGCGCCAGGCGCCATCCGCCTTGAGCGTCCACACGTCGTGCCGGCCCACGTCTCCGGACAGCAGCAGCCCCGCGCGCGGAATCAGCATCCAGCCGATGTCGTTCTCGCTCGTGGCCCATGCCGGGAAGAGGTAGCCCTTGGTGAGCCGCAGGCCGAAGGTGGGCAGCGACACCCCGGCCTCGACCGTGAGCCGCACCGACGAGCGCACCAGGGCGAAGCGGGCGTCCAGGTTGGGGGCCACGAGGAAGACGAGGGGATGGGTCTGGAGTTCGAGCCCGTCGAGGATCGCCAGGCGCAACGGGTTGAACACGCCCATGCTCCAGGAGCCCCGCGGGCCCACGTCCGCGGTGTTCCTCGCGGGACGGGGATCGGCGGCGGCGAGCGTGCCGGCCAGGAGTACGGAGAGAAACAGCGCCTTCATGGCAGCCTCCAGGTTCCGACGACGGGGGCATGATCCGACAGCCGCAGGGCGTCGCTCTGGATGCCAAACGAGCTGTTGGGCCCCTGGATGACGTCGGTGTCCGTCCACTGCTCGCCCTTGCGGATGAAGAGGTAGTCCAGCGTGCGGTTCCAGTACCCGGGCACGCCCTGGTCGTTCACGCTGTCCGGGCCGAGCACCGAGTGCGTGAAGTAGCGCCGCTGGTTGTCTTCGCCCACGCCGTAGCGGGAGAGGGGAATGGAGGGCTCGAAGTCGTCGTAGTACTGCTTCATGACGCTGGGCGTGTAGGGCGGCTGCTCGAAATCGGTGCCCCTGCTGCTCTCGCGCTCGTCGAGGAAGCCACTCAGCCGCAGCTTGCCCTCACAGGACTCGGGAGTGCCCGCGGCCGCGCGCTCGTCGCACACGGGCGGCAGCTCGTTGAAGTCTCCGCCGATGACCCACGGCAGCGTCTCCGCCTTCAGGACGTCGTGGATCTGCTGGATCTGCTTCTGCTTGGTGCCGTCCTGGTCATACGCCTCGGTGTGCACCACGTAGGCGGCGACCCTGCGCCCCTGGCCCACGTCCAGCTCCACCCGGCCGATGGCGCGCTTGATGTAGAAGGTCGACGTGAGCGGATCCTGATCCGTGCGGTCCTCCTGGCGGATGCGCTCGGCCTTGAGGATGGGGTAGCGCGAGAGGATGGCGTTGCCCAGGTCCATGCGGCCCACGCCCTCGGACGGCACGTAGCGGGCCTTCCAGGTGGACATGTAGCCCGCGTAGCGCAGGTTCGTGTTCTCCAGCAGGAAGCGCACCTGGTCGATGTAGGCGCTGCGCTTGGAGTCGACCTCGATCTCCTCCGTCATGAGGATGTCCGGGTCGTACTCGCGGATGAGCGCCGCGACCCGGGTGAGGCAGTCCGTCACCTCGGTGGAGGACATCTGGACGCGGTCGCCCCAGAAGTCGAACCAGAAGTCGATGCGGCAGGCACCGTACTTCACGTTCCACGACATCACCTTGAGTGACGTGGGGTTGTCCACCGGCGCGGGGTGGTCCGCGTGGGCCTTGAAGCGGGGGACTTCTTCCCGGGTGAAGGACAGGGGGTCGGCCACCCATTCGCAGCCGGCCAGCAGAGGCATCAGGAGGAGCAGCGGGCGGAGTCGTCTCATGCGCGGCGGATGCTACGACGGTACGGGGCGAGTGCCAGGGGGAATGCCGCTCCCCCTGGAAGAAGCGGGGGCTACTTCTTCTCGTTCTTCTCACGCAGCGCGGTGATGACCTCGCGCGCGGTGGCCACGGACGAGGCCGGGTTCTGGCCGGTGATGAGGTTGCCGTCACGCACCGTGAAGCTGCCCCACAGGGGGCCGGACTCGTGGCGGGCGCCCTGCTCGCGCAGCCGGGTCTCCAGGAGGAAGGGCATCACCGTGTCGAGCTTCCCCGCCTTCTCCTCCTCGTTGGTGAAGGCCGCCACGCGCTTGCCCGCCACGATGGGCTTGCCATCCGGGGCCTTCACGCCCACGAGCGCCGCCGGCCCGTGGCAGACGGCCGAGACCACCGCGCCCCGGGCATACGCCGTCGTGAGCAGCGAGTGCAGCGGCGTGTGCGTCGCCAGGTCCCACATCACGCCGTGGCCGCCCACCACGAAGTAGGCGTCATAGGTGTCCTTCACCTTCTCCAGCACGAGCGTGTTCGCCAGCTTCTTCTTCGCGCCGGCGTCCGCGAGGAAGGCGCGGGTGGCCTCGTTGGGCTCCTTCTCGCTCTTGGGATCCGCCACGGCCTTGCCGCCCAGGGGCGAGGCGATGTCCACCTGCGCGCCCGCCTGGGTGAACTCGGCGTAGGGCGCCGTCAGCTCCTCGAGCCAGAAGCCGGTGGGCTCCTTCGTGTTTCCCAGCTGCGTGTGGCTGGTGACGATCAACAGGATCTTCACGGCGGTCAGGGCCTTCATGGTGCGTGCTCCTTCATCGGGCCCACCGGGTTCGGGGGCCAACGGAACGAACAAGTACCGCCGCCCCGGGCTGAAGAAAATCGAGGGGCTCTTCGCATAATGTGAAGCCATGCTTGGCAATCACGAGGCGCTGTGGACGCTCTGGGAGGTGAGCCGCGCGGGGACCCATGCCGCGGCGGCCGCGCGCCTGGGCATCACCCCATCCGCCGTGGGACAGCAGCTCAAGGCGCTGGAGGCGCGCGTGGGCGTGGCGCTGTTCGAGCGGGTGGGGCGGCGTGCCCGGCTCACGGCCGCGGGGGCGGCGCTCGTCGCGCGGCTCGGGGAGCACCTGCCCGCGCTGGACGCGGCGCTCGAGGAAGCCTCCGAGGCCCACCGCGCCGTACGGGGCGAGGTGTCCCTGGGCGGGCCCTGGCCCTTCTTCCGGTTCTGGTTGCGTCCGCGCCTGCCAGGGCTGTTGGAGCGCCATCCGGAGCTGCGCTTGAACGTGCGCTTCGACGTGCCGAGCCTGCTCGTGCGCCGGCTGCTCGCGGGCGAACTGGACGTGGCCCTCGTGGGCGTGTTGCCCGAGGCGCCGGGGCTGGAGGTGCGGCGGGTGGGTCAGGAGGAGTTCGTGGCCGTGGCCTCGCCCGACCATGTGCGGCGGTGGGGCACGCCCCGCACGGCCCGGGAGTTCGCCGCCCAGCGCTTCATCGCGTTCGACGCGGACCTGGCGATGCTCGGCCCGTGGTGGCGGGCGGCCTTCGGTGCACGCGAGCCGCTGCCCACGCACGTGGTGTGCCGCATCGCCAACCTGGATGAGATGCTGGCGCTCGCCGAGGCGGGCAGCGGCATCGCGGTGCTGCCGGACTACCTGGTGGCGCCGGCGATCCGCGCGGGGCGCGTGGTGGTGCTCGCGCCGGAGTCTGGCCGGCGCTCGGGCCGGCGTCCCCGGGGGACGCTCTGGGTCGCGTGGCGCCGGGCCGCGGCGCCCACCGCGCGCTTCCTCGCCGTGCGCGACTGGCTCCTGGAGGGGACTCCAGGAGCTTGAGCCGCGTCAGCTCAGGGTGACCTCGAGCCGCGTCAGGGCGCGCATGATGGGGTGCGGCTGCAACTGCGGCTCCTGGCTCAGGCGCATGTGGGGGAAGCGCCGCACCAGGGTGCCCACGACGAGATCCAGCTCCTGCCGGGCCAGGGCGGCGCCGAGGCAGAAGTGCTGGCCCGCGCTGAAGGCGATGGTCTGGCTGACGTCGCGGCGGATGTCGAAGCGCTCCGGCTCGGGGAACACCTCGGGGTCGTGGAGCGCGGCGGGGATGAAGGGCATCACCATCTGGCCCTTGCGCAGCTTCGTTCCCGCGAACTCCATCTCCTCCCGGGCGAACTTGGGCAATCCGCCCTTGCCGAACAGGTCGTAGCGCAGGGTCTCCTCGATGGTGTTGCGGATGAGCGAGGGATCATCGCGCAGCAGGGAGAACTGGTCCGGATGCCGCAGGAGGCTGTAGAGCGCCCAGTTGGCCGCGTGCACCGTGGTGTCCGAGCCGGCGACGATGAGCGCGTGGACGAGGGAGATCATCTCGTCCTCGGTCAGCTTCTGGCCCTCGTCGCTCGCGGTGATGAGGGTGCTGAGCAGATCGTTCTCGAGCAGGTGCTCGCGGCGCTCGGCGATGACCTCGCGCAGCATGCGGATCCACCGGGGCATCGGGGCGATGAGTTCGAAGAGTTCCTCGGCCTTGTTGAAGAGGACGGAGCTACGGATGGAGGCCTGGCCGAAGGCACGGAACTCGCCGCGCAGGTTCTCGGGAATCTTGAGCATGTCGCTGACGACGCGCATGGGCAGCGGCTCGGTGATGGTCGTGAGATCGACCCGCTCGCCCTTCACGTGCTCGGCGATGATGTCGTCGACCGCCTTCTGGATTTCATCGCGCATGCGCTCGGCGGCGCGCGGCGTGAAGGCGGGGCTGACGAGCTTGCGCACCCGCAGGTGGTCGGCGTCGGCCAGGCCGAAGAGCCCGTTGTCCATGATGGACTTGTACTCGGCGTGCTCGGCGGGCCACTCCTCCTTCCGGGCGAACTCCCACATCCGGTAGTCGTTGCTGAAGCGGCGGTCGAGCACGAGGGCCCGCACGTCCTTGTGGCGGCTGAAGACGATGGCATCGCCGCGGGCCTTCCACCGGTAGGCGGGGGCCTTCTCCCGGAGCCACGCGTACGTGGGATAGGGATCGCGGACGAAGGCCGGGTCCTCCAGGTCGAGCACGAAGTCGGGCCCGTGGTCGGGCGTCGGTGTTTTCTGAAGCATGGGTCTCCCTTGCGTCTCAGCCGTCGTACGGCTCGAAATCATCCTTCGTCGCGCCGCAATCCGGGCAGTACCAGTCCGCCGGCAGATTCTCGAAGGCCGTGCCAGGAGGAATGCCGGTGTCCGGGTCGCCTACCGCGGGATCGTAGATGTGACCGCAGGGGATGCAGCGATACTTCTTCATGAGGACCTGCTCCTTGGGCGCGGCACCTGCCGGCGAGCCGCCGGGGGCCGAGAGGGGGGGCGGAGAGGGACTACTACACCCCGCGCAGTGAGTCGATCAGCGCCCGCATGCGCTCGTGGTGGGAGCCCGCCCAGAAGACGCGCTGGCAGCCGGGGCAGTGCTGGAAGCTCGAGAACGTCGCGAGCACCCGCTCGGGCACACGTCCGCGCACCTCCTCGGGGGACGCGCCGACGAGCGGCGTGTTGCAGGCGAGGCAGCGGGTGAAGGGGCGCATGCGCGGGACGAGGCCGTAGCGCCGCGCCACCTCGGGCAGTTGCCGCGAGGGGTCCGTCTCGCGGGGGAAGTAGCCGTGCACCACCTCGGAGCGCTTGAGCACGCCCAGGTCCCGCGTGAGGAGGATGCGCTGCTCGTCCCGCGAGCGCCGGGCCAGGACGTCATCCGCGAAGTCGTTGCGCCACACGGTGTCGAAGCCGAGCATGCGCAGCAGGGACGCGAGCCGGCCCAGGCCCACGTCGAGCAGGAAGCGGGGCTCGCTCAAGGCGGGCGGTCCCACGCGGAGGGAGGGCGTCTGGTCGGGAGGGCTGCCGGGGGGGTGGACGGCGATGCGCTGGCCGTGCTGGACCCGGTGGGAGAAGTTCACCGCCTCGCCCTCCACGAGCACCACGTCCACCTCGGGGTGGGGCGGCCCGAGCGACTCGATGAGATCCTTCACCGAGCACGGCGCGGGCAGGGGATGGGCGAACTCGACGCCCCGGCGCTCCGGGGCGAGGAAGTCGTTGAGGGGGCCGTGGAAGCGCAGCCAGAGAGGGCTCACGGCGCGGGGGGCGGTGGTTGCTTCTTCTGGCGTATCCGCTGGATGAGCCGGTCGATGAGCGGGGTGACGGCGAAGGTAAGGGCGAAGCGGGGAATCTTGATGGCCTGGCAGGCGAAGTAGGCGCCCATGAAGGTGCTCGCGGCGCCCGCGGCGCTCTCCACCTTGAAGCCCGCGTGGATGAGCAGCATGAAGCCCACGAGGAAGAGGCTGAAGAGGCCCCAGTGCACCACGATGGCCAGCATGCCATAGCGGGTGATGAACTCCTGGAGTCGCTCCATGAGCTTCGGCTTGGACTTCAAGGAGGCCGGGGGAGTGGGCGTCGCGTCTGGATTCGGAGTCACGGGAGGTTCAACAGTCGCCATTGCCCCCACCATGCCCCACTTCAGGGAAGCCAGCGAGCGAGCCCGACGTCGTCCGGCTCCAGGGGGGCGCGGATTGTCAGGATCCAGGCGGCCGGGGTAGAGGTAGGGGCCTCATGGTGAAACGCTTTCGTGTCCTCATCCTCGTGGGCCTCGCCACCCTCGCCGCCGACCAGGTGACCAAGTACCTGGCCGTGGCCCATCTGACGGAGGCGCTCGACGGGCGCACGGGCCTGGCTCGGTTGGAAGGCTTCGTGTCCGAGCAGAACCTGGACAACGATCCGCCCGTGGAGGGAGCGTTCCGCCGCTCGACCCGGCCCTACCGCTTCATCGAGGACTACTGGCACTTCCGCTACGTGGAGAACCCCGGGGCGGCCTGGGGGATGTTCGCCAACCTGCCCGACGGGGTGCGCCGGCCCTTCTTCCACGGGGTGAGCCTCATCGCGCTCGGCTTCATCCTCTACATGTACCTGAAGCTGACGCCGGATCAGGCCCGGTCGCGCTGGGCGCTGGCGCTCGTCACCGGCGGCGCGCTGGGCAACTTCGTGGATCGGCTCCTGCGCGGCTACGTCATCGACTTCATCGACTGGCACTGGCGCAACCAGCCGGGGATGCGCTGGCCCACCTTCAACGTGGCCGACGCGGCCATCTGCGTGGGGGTGGGGCTGCTGCTGCTCGACTCCTTCCAGACGCGCCAGCCCGTGGAATCCGTGACGCCGGGGGGCCAGGTGGTGTAAGCCGGCTGCCGTGCCCCGTAAATACCTTCTCCTGTTGTCGGTGGCGCTCGGCGTCATCGTTCTGGATCAGTGGACGAAGTACCTCGTCGTGCGCGAGCTCACCACGCGCTTCGATGACCGGCCCACGCTGGGCGAGCGGTTGTCGGCGATGTATGGAGATCCGCCCCCGCAGGGCTATGACGGACTGCACTACCGGTCCAAGCGGCACATCGAGATCCTCCCCTCGTTCTTCCGCCTGCGCTACGCGGAGAATCCAGGCGCCGCCTGGGGCTTGTTCCGCTCCCTGCCGCCCCACATCCGGGGACCGCTCTTCCACGTGGTGAGCCTGGGGGCCGTGGTGTTCATCACCTGGTACTTCAGCAAGCTCAGTGGGAAGGATCCGAAGGAGCGCTGGGCGCTGTGGGGCCTGCCGCTGGTGCTCGGCGGCGCGTTGGGCAACTACATCGACCGGATCGCCCGGGCCTTCGTCATCGATTTCCTCGAGGCCCATTGGTACGACAAGGCCGCGTGGCCCTCGTTCAACGTGGCTGACTCGGCCATCGTGGTGGGCGTGGGGCTGCTGCTGGTGGATGCCTTCGTGCGCAAGGAGACGCCCGAGGAGCGCAAGTCCGCGGAGCTCGGCTCCTGAGTCACCGGGCGGCCCTTTTCTTCCGGGCGCCCTGACCGGCTAGGCTGTCGGGCCGCGCGCTTCCCGAGGCTCCCCCATCATGCTTCCCGTCCTCCTCCACTTCACCTTCACCTCGCTCGCCTCGCAGCTCCTGCTGTTCGCGGTGGCGCTCGTCATGGTGGTGTCCATCGCCCGGAACGGCTGGCTCGGCGCCGAGGGTCCGTCGCCCACGTCCGGGCAGCGGCTCACGCGCGCGCTCGGCTATGGCGCCGTCGCGGGGGGGCTGGCCTTCGTCGGTCTGCGCTACGCCCTGCCCGCGGACGCCATCCCCGGAGGTCAGGGCCAGGGCATCCCCGTGCACTCCTACGGGTTGCTGCTGGCCGCCGGTTTCCTCACGGCGATGTCGGTGGCGTCGCGGCTGGCCCAGGACGAGTGGCGCTCGGTGTCGTGGGTGCCGGACGCGTCCGGGGGCGGCCAGTGGGTGGACACCGAGGGGCCGCGCAAGCGCGAGGCGGTGTTGGACCTGGGCTTCCACGTGCTCGTGGGCGGCCTGGTGGGCAGCCGCGTC
The DNA here is from genome assembly GCF_000335475.2 of Cystobacter fuscus DSM 2262. NCBI lineage: Bacteria > Pseudomonadati > Myxococcota > Myxococcia > Myxococcales > Archangiaceae > Cystobacter > Cystobacter fuscus. The sequence goes on from NZ_ANAH02000028.1 coordinate 13,266, forward strand.
CTCTTCGTGCTCGTCAATTGGAAGGACTACGCGCGCGACTGGACGCAGGTGTTCTCGCTGGGCGGCGGGCTCGTGTTCTACGGCGGCCTCATCGGCGCGGCCCTGGCGGCGTGGCTCTTCGCGCGCCGCCACGGCATGGACTTCCTGCGTCTGGCGGACGTGGCCATTCCCACGGTGTCGCTCGGCCAGTGCCTGGGCCGGCTCGGGTGCTTCTCCGCCGGGTGCTGCTGGGGCGATGTCGCCGCGTCCGGCGCGCGTTTCATGGCCCGCTTTCCGGGCGCCGGGCTCGCCCAGGACTTGTTCGGCCGGCTCTCGGGCTCCGCCAGCCTCGCCTTCCAGTCCCAGGCCCAGGATGGGCGCTTCGTCCTGCCGGACTCCGGGCTCATCCTCCACTACCCCGTCCCGGGCGCGGTGCGCATCTCCGAGTGGGTGGCCCAGCACGGCACCACCCTGCCGGTCCATCCCACGCAAATCTACGAGTCCGTCGGGCAGCTCGTGCTCTTCTGTGTGCTCCTGTACGCGCGGCGCTACCGGCGCTTCCATGGGCAGATCTTCGCCCTGTGGCTCATGTGCTACGCGGTGCTGCGCACCACCGTGGAGCTGTTCCGCGGGGACACCGAGCGCGGCACCCTGCACGGCCTGCTCGAGTCGCTTGGCGCGGCGCGTCTGGCTGACGCGGTGCCCCTGGAGGCCTGGTACAACATCTCCACCAGCCAGTTCATCTCGCTGTGCATGTTCACTTTTGGCGCTACTTTGTTGTACCGGCGGATCCGCCAGTCCGGTGAGCTGCCGGGCGTGGGACCGACTCCCAGCCCCGCGTGAGGCTGCGAGGTTGATCGGAAAGCGCGTCTTGGGGACACTCGTGGGTGCCCATGGCGTACGAGTCCGCGAAGTCATCCACGAAGAATCAGGCCACGAAGGTCGGTACCTCGGCCAAGTCCGCCGCCAAGTTGGCCGCCACCAGCGGCGACACGAAGTCCGGCATGCCCACGATGTCGGGCAGCGAGGTGACGTTCCAGGAGTGTGACGCCATCGAGGAGGAGATCGCGGCGCTCAAGGTGGCCTATGAGCACTACTTCCTGGGCACCGAGCGCGTCCCGCCGACGCGGCAGTACGAGGACCTGAAGAAGCGCGTGATGCGGCTCAAGGGCAGCTTCGTGCGCAACACCTCGGCGAAGTTCCGCGTGCAGTCCATCCACGGCAAGTTCGTCACCTACGAGCGGCTGTGGCAGCGCACGATCCAGGAGATCGAGAACGGCACCTACAAGCGGGACGTGGTCAAGGCCCGCCGCCGCATCGAGAAGAAGCCGGGCGACAGGCCGCGCACCCAGGGCTCGGTGGAACTGCCCGACGACGAGCTGGACTCGCTGGACGGGCCGTCGCTGCCCGTGCGCGGCGTGCCGTCGGTGGCCCCGTTGGTGCCGTCGGTGGCGCCCCTGGTGCCGTCGGTGGCGCCGGTGACGCCCGCGGTCAAGCCCCTGGTGCCCTCCGTGGCGCCCGTCATTCCGGCCATCGCGCCCCTGGTGCCGTCGGTCAAGCCGCTGGTGCCCTCCGTGGCGCCCGTGGCGGCCCGCCCCGCGGGGGCTCCCCGTGCCGCTCCACCCGCGGCGCGTCCCGCCGCCGCGTCCGGGAACAACGACCTGTCCGACGCCCGGCTCAAGTCCGTGTACGACGCCTACGTGGCCGCCAAGCGCAACAACAAGGAGGACACCTCCAAGATGAACTACGACTCCGTGGCCGCCTCGCTGCGCAAGCAGGTGCCGGAGTTGATGAAGCAGCACAAGGCGAACTCGGTGGAGTTCAAGGTCGTCATCAAGGATGGCAAGGCCGTGCTCAAGGCCGTGCCCAAGTAGGCGCCCGCGCGGATGAACCAGGATCTCGAGTCGCTCAAGGCGCGGGTGAGCCAGTTGTCGGTGATGATCTTCGACATCGACGGCACGCTCACGGACGGACGCATCTTCTGGGTGCCCAACTCGGGCTGGACGCAGATGTACAGCGTGCGCGACGGCATGGGCATCAAGCGGCTGCAGGAGGTGGGCATGGAGGTGGCGGCCATCTCCGGCGGCGACAGCCTCTCGGCGCAGATGCGGATGCAGTCGCTGGGCATCAAGCACGTGCACTTCGGCAGTCAGGACAAGGTGGCGCACTTCGAGACGCTGCTGGAGCTGCTCGAGGTGACGCCGGAGCGGTGCGGCTACATGGGGGATGAGCTGGTGGACCTGCCGCTGCTCCAGGCGGTGGGCTTCTCGGCGGCGCCCCCCGAGGCCCCGGACGAGGTGCGCTCCCGGGTGCACTATGTCGCGCAGCGGGCGGCGGGCTTCGGCGCGGCGCGTGAGGTGTGTGAGTTCATCCTCCGACACCGCCGCGTGCCCTGATTCTGTCGGGTGTTGAGCCTTCTCCCCTCCCAAAACGTCAACCCCCCGCACGAAGTGGTTCCCCCCAGGCGGGGGCATCCCTAGGTTGCGCGCCGCGCGAGGGGCCTCCCGGCCTTCGCGGACGCGAACGGGCAGTTGGACCGGACAACCTGAGGTGGGAGATGGCTGGAGGGACACGACGCTGGAGGCTCGCGGGGGCGATGGTGGTGCTCTGGCTGGCGAGCGGATGCGTGGTCGACTTCCCCCCGGACGAGGCCCAGGCGCGGCTCGCGTTGCTCGAGGAGGATGATCGGCGCATGGACGCGGCGTTCGATGCCGTGGAGGTCCGGTTGCTGGGCAATCAGGCCCGGATGCACCTGTGGCAGGAGCTGGAGCAGCGGCACGGCCAGGTGTCCGCCATCCAGTGCCAGGTGTCCGAGGAGCATCTGAGGGGCATGGCGAACCTGCTGAAGCGGCAGGAGGAGAAGGCGCGCGCTCAACGCATGGCGTCAGCCGGCACGGTCCTCTCCTCGGCCTTCCAGGGAGCGATGAGCCGCTAGGCCCCTGGCGGGTGTCGCGCGCGTGACGGAGCGGCTGAATCCGGCTAGAACTCCGGCCTCGTGAGAACCCGGATCACAGCGCTCCTCCTCGCCACCGTGATCGGGCTCGCGGGCTGTGGTCCCTCCGACTCCGCGGCGTGCCAGCCCGTGCACGTGTCCGATGAGCAGGGCGGGGTCTACCGCTGTGTCGCCTCCGAGGACTGTCCCCGTTCCCCGACCATGACGCTGTGCGTGAGGGACATCCCGGGCCCCTTGGAATGCATCCGTTGTCAGGACACCTACTGTGTCCGCGTCCCGCCGGAGACCTGCTAGTGCGGCGTTCCCTTCTCCTCCTGGCCCTCGTGCTCGCCCCGGGTTGCTCCCGGGATGGCGCCACCGATCACCTGCAGCGCGCCCGCGACTCCATCTACGAGAAGCGTCCCGACGAGGCGCTCGTGGAGTACCGCAAGGCGCTGGACGCGCTGCGGCTGGATGACTCCCCGCAGGCGCCGGTGCTCAAGGCGCGCGCGCTCAAGGGCGCCGCGGACGTGTACTGGCTGGAGCTGCGCAAGGTGAAGGAGGCGGTGAGCGTCTACAAGGAGCTCATCACCCAGTGCCCCGAGTCCCCCGAGGCCCAGGAGTCCCGGGTGGTGCTCGCCGAGCTGCTGCGGGTGCACTTCCGCGACCCCCGCGGCGCGATTGATCAGCTCACCGCCGCGCTCGCGCGCAATCCGCCCCAGGGCGCCGAGCTGCACTACCAGGTGGCCAAGCTGTACTTCGAGCTGCAGGACTACAGCCAGTGCGTGCTGGAGTCGCGCAAGCTCGTCGAGCGCTTCGCCACCAGCGCCTTCGTGGACGACGCGCTCTTCCTGCAGGCCCAGGCGCTGCACATGCGGTCGGTCCAGGGCACTCCGAGCACCGCCGACGTGCAGCGCTTCCGGCAGGAAGCCTCGCTCGCCTACGCGGCCCTGCTCACGCGCTTTGGCGACTCGGAGCTGGCCCCGCACGCCATGTTCGAGGCGGGCAAGCTCAAGGCCGAGGCGGGCGAGAACGAGAAGGCCATCGAGATGTGGGTGCAGGCGCTCAAGAGCCACCCGGACCCGGCCATGGTGCAGGACGCCATCGCCCGGGCGCGCCGCCGCCTCGCCGCGACGACGCCGGAGAACATCGGCTCGCGCGTGTCGGCCTTCGCCAAGGTGCCCGCGCGGCCCGCGCGCACCTCGGTGGAGGCGGTGGGGGGCTCGGCCGCGGAAGCCGCGAGGGATCACGACTGAGCTAGCCGGCGACGCCCTCCAGCACGGCCTCGAAGAGGGGCGCGGCCCGGGTCGGGTCATCCGCGTCCGACACGAGCAGCAGGTGGATGCGGCCCGACTCCACGCGCGCGTCCACGCCCTCCAGCTTCACCTTCGCGTCCACGCCGTCGAGGAACACGGGGGTGCCATCCGGCGCGAGCACGCCCACCGCCGAGCCCGTCACCGCGCCATCCGCGTACGCGTCGCGCGTGTCCTCGGCCGCGGCGGTGAAGACGACGCGCCCGTCTGGCAGGGGGGAGGCGTCCGTGAAGGACAGGCGCACCGGACCCGCGCGGCCCAGCTCCCACCGGCGCACGGCGCGCACCACGTCCGGCAGGGCCGGTCGTCCCGCCTCCAGCGCGCGCAGCACCCGGTCCAGGTCCAGGTCCACCACCGCGTCCGTGCCCGCGTCCCCATTGCCCCGGTTGAGCAGGCGCAGGCGCGCGCCCGTCACCGCGGCCCCCTCGAGGTTGAGCGGCCCCAGCTCCCGCTCGAGCTGCGCGTAGAGGGGCTGGAAGTCCACCTCGCGCACCGGGCCTTCCGGGCTCCCGTTCGCCCCGAGCGGCACCAGCGCGCCCCGCACGCGCCCCGGCGTGCTCCCCGAGGGCACCGCCAGCAGCGCGCCCCAGGGCGCTCCCGTCAGCGCTCCCAGCAGGCAGAGCGCCTCGAAGTCCGGCTTGCGCGCCTTGCGCTCGCGGTGCTCGAGCGGCAGCTCCCCCGGCAGCAGGCGCACGAGCGCTCCCGGCTCCTCTCCCTGGAGGGGGAAGGAGGCCAGGGCCAGCGAGTCATCCGCGATGACGTGGAGCCAGCCTCCCACGCGCACGAGGCCACTCGCGGCGGAGACATGCGCCGCGGCTCCGGGGCTCTCGGGCGCGCGCAGGGTGAGGGTCCGTCGGGGGTGGAGGTGGATCATGCCCAGAGGGCTTACTCCAACCCCCTTCGCCCGTCCCCTGGGAGAGAGCCGGGGTGGGGGACTTCCCCCGGATACCCCCACCCCAGCTCTCGTTCAGCGCTCCGGCCCGGGCCTCCTGGTGCGATCCGCGGAGGTCCGGTGCTCTCGCTCGACCGCGGCGTCCGCGTGGACGCGGGGAGCGGGAGAGCCGCCGGTGCTGCCCATTCCGGTGCCCCGCGCGCGGGCGGAGTTCAATCCCGGTACCTTGGAATTTTTCTTTCTACTTATAATCAAGACCACGAGTGTAAGCAGAGATAATCTGTAAACGATTACACGTTGAGAATCAAGCGATCCACCTGGAGTGAAGAGAGCCGACGGGATGGGGGCGCGTGGTATGGAGCGCTCATGAACCACTCGCAGAGCAAGGCCCTCTTCTCGCGTGCGCAGGAGCTCATTCCGGGAGGGGTGAACTCACCGGTGCGCGCCTTTCGTGGCGTTGGTGGCGAGCCCGTCTTCTTCAAGGAGGGCGCGGGCGCGTGGCTGACGGACGTGGACGGCAACCGGTACGTGGACCTGGTGGGGAGCTGGGGTCCGCTCATCCTCGGCCACGCGTGGCCGCCGGTGGTCGCGGCCGTCACCGAGGCGGCGCGCCGGGGCACGACGTTCGGGGCGCCCACGGACGCGGAGGTGCAGTTCGCCGAGCTCATCTGCGCCACGGTGCCGAGCGTGGAGAAGGTGCGGCTGGTGTCCAGCGGCACGGAGGCCACGGTGGCGGCCATCCGGCTGGCGCGGGGCTTCACGGGCCGCGATCACATCCTCAAGTTCGAGGGCTGCTTCCACGGCGCGGGCGACCCCTTCCTGGTGAAGGCGGGCAGCGGCGTGGAGACGCTGGGACTGCCGGACTCGCCGGGGGTGCCCGCGGCGGTGGCGGGGCTCACGCTGACGGTGCCCTTCAATGACCTGGGGGCGGTGGAGCGGCTGTTCACCGAGCGCGCCAAGGACATCGCCTGCGCCATCATCGAGCCGGTGGTGGGCAACATGGGCGTGCTCATCCCCGAGGAGGGCTACCTCCAGGGGCTCCAGGCGCTGTGCCGGGCGCACGGGGTGCTCTTCGTGCTGGACGAGGTGATGACGGGCTTCCGGCTCGCGCGCGGTGGCGCCCAGGAGGTGTACGGGCTGCGGCCGGACCTGAGCACCTTCGGCAAGGTGGTGGGCGGCGGCATGCCGCTGGCGGCCTACGGCGGGCGGCGCGACGTCATGGCGAAGGTGGCGCCCGAGGGGCCGGTGTACCAGTCGGGCACGTTGTCGGGGAACCCCGTGGCGGTGGCCGCCGGCCTGGCGACGCTCCAGGCCCTGCGCTCACCGGGCGTGTACGAGCGCCTGGACGCGATTGGCCGGGAGCTGGAGGCGGGTCTGCGCGCGGAGGCGGAGGAGGCGCGCGTGCCCGTCACCATCAACCGCGTGGGCAGCATGATCACCGTCTTCTTCACCGAGGGGCCGGTGTTCGACTACGCGAGCGCGAAGAAGAGCGACACGGCGCGCTACGGCCGCTTCTTCCACCTCATGTTGGAGGAGGGCGTGTACCTGCCGCCCAGCCAGTTCGAGTCGGCCTTCCTGTCGCTGTCCATCAACGAGCCCGAGGTGGCGCACATCCTCCGGGCGTCTCGCCGGGCGTTCCGCGCGCTTGGACAAGGTTCCTGAGCCACAGGCCCCAGGGCCCGTCTCCTTCGGCCCCTATACCCTGGTGCGGCGCATCGGGTACGGGGGCATGGGAGAGGTGTTCCTCGCTCGCGAGGAGGCGTTGGGCCGCGCCTGCGTGGTGAAGAAGGTGCTGCCGGGGCTCGCCGGCAACGCGCAGTTCCTCGCCCGCTTCCGCGACGAGGCGCGCGTGGTGCGGCGGCTGAGCCACCCCAACATCGCCCGCGTGTGGGACATGGGCGAGGTGGCCGGCGAGCTCTACCTCGCCATGGAGTACGTGGCCGGCAAGACGCTCAACCGGCTCGCCTGGCGCCTGCGCAAACAGGGCCGGGTGCTGCCCGTGGGGCTCGCCCTGCTCGTGGCCGAGCGCATGTGCCAGGGCCTCGCCCACGCGCACGACGTGACGGACGAGCAGGGCCACCCGCTGCACCTGGTGCACCGGGACCTGTCACCGGCCAACGTGTGCATCTCCTACGCGGGCGAGGTGAAGATCATCGACTTCGGCGCGGCGCAGTCCACGCTCAAGGAGGCCCAGACGGCGCCCAGCGTGGTGATGGGCAGCCTCGCGTACATGGCGCCGGAGCACGCGCGCAAGCAGCGCGTGGACCGGCGCGCGGACGTGTACGCCACGGGGGTGGTGCTCTGGGAATTGCTCTCCTGGCAGCCCCTGGCCCAGCAGGGCGACGTCGTCGAGCGCTGGCGCCGCGCGGCCTACCCCGAGTGGCCTCCTCCCAGCCAGCACCGCGAGGGCCTGTCCTCGCGCGTGGACACGGTGGTGATGAAGGCGCTGGCCACCGAGCCCGACGCGCGCTTCCAGGACGCCACGGCGTTCGCCCGCGCGCTGCGCTCGGTGCGCGAGGAGCTGTCGCCCGGCCTGGGCGACTCGGACCTGGCGCGGCTCATGAGCGATGCCTTCGCGCGCGAGAAGCGGGTGGAGGATGGCGTGCTCGGCGAGCTGCTCCGGGGCCGCTCCTCCCTGCGCCGCCCCCTCACCGAGAAGGAACTGCCCGCCTTCGCGCCTCCCACCGCGCTCGCCTTCGAGCACCGCGCGCTCGATGCGCCCGCGGACTTCCTGCCCTCCTCGGCGGTGACCCTGGTGGAGGAGCGGCCCGGGCCGTCCCTCGCCCGATCGCCCACCTCGCGCGAGGTGCGCGTGGCCTTCGACGTGGACCTCACCACGCACGAGTCCGCGGTGGGGCGGCGCGACGAGGGCTCCGGACTGGTCCGCGCCGTCGTGGAGGACGACGAGGACGAGGTGCTTGCCGCCGCCCCGGCAGCTGCGTTCTGGACAGGGTGGCGCGCGGGCGCGCTGTTCCTCGCCGCGCTCGTGCTGGGTTTCCTCCTGGTGTGGCTGCTGGCCTGATAACCCCGCCGCCGCGTGTGTGTCGCTCCACCAGAAAGAAGGAAGGGGGGAAATGGCCTGCCTGCTCCCAGGGGTTATCGGACACTGAACAGTCGTCTCCGAGCCGGCTGTCGCCCGGTCCGCGGGCCAAGTCCCGGTGTGGCCCCTGTGGTACAGGCTGCCCCTCAGGAGGAGTTTGTTGACTACCCGTATCCACGAGATCCTCAAGAACCACTCGTCCGAGCTGTTGACGGAATGGTTTGCCAATCTGTCCAACAGCGGTGTTCGTCGCGATGCCCTGATGAAGGAAGGCGAGCTGCGTGAGCAGTGCGCGGAGTTCCTCCGCCTGCTCACCCAGCTGAGCCAGCATGGCAACCTCACCGACTTCAATTCCTCGGTGTTCACGCCCATCCGCGAGCTGCTCGAGCGGCTGTCGCGCTCGCGCAGCCTCCAGGGCTTCTCCCCCGCGGAAACGGCCACCTTCATCTTCAGCTTCAAGCAGCCGCTGTTCGACTGGCTGCGCCGCGCGTCCGTCAGCCAGCCGCATCAGGTGGCCGAGGACATGTGGAGCGCCACTCAGCTGCTGGACAAGCTCGGCCTGTTCACCACCGAGGTGCACCAGCGCACGCGCGAGGAAGTCATCATGCGCCAGCAGCAGGAGATGCTGGAGCTGTCCACGCCCGTGGTGCAGCTGTGGGATCGCATCGTGGCCCTGCCGCTCATCGGCACGCTGGACAGCGGGCGCACCCAGACGGTGATGGAGACGCTGCTGCAGCGCATCGTCGAGACGGGCGCGGAGATCGCCATCGTCGACATCACCGGCGTGCCCACCGTGGACACGCTCACCGCGCAGCACCTCATCAAGACCGTCACCGCCACGCGCCTCATGGGCGCCGAGTGCGTCATCAGCGGCATCCGTCCGCAGATCGCCCAGACCATCGTCCACCTGGGTGTGGACCTGTCTGGCGTGGTGACCAAGTCGAGCCTCGCGGGAGCCTTCCGCTGGGCCCTGCGGCGCCTCAACCAGAACGCCCCCGGCTCCCAGGCCCCGGGCAAGGTCTAGCGGGGGCCCCAGCTCATGGAGCGTATTTCCATCCTCCGCATGGGGCAGGTGCTGATCGTCACCATCCAGATGGACATGCACGATCAGGTCGCCGTCAACCTCCAGGACGACCTGACGTCGAAGATCGTCGAGACGGGCGCTCGCGGCGTGCTCATCGACATCTCCTCGCTCGAGGTGGTGGACTCCTTCATCGGCCGCATCCTGGGCAACATCGCGACCATGTCGCGGGTGCTGGACGCCCAGACGGTCGTGGTGGGCATGCAGCCCGCGGTGGCCATCACCCTGGTGGAACTGGGCATGTCCCTGCCCGGCATCCGCACCGCCCTCAATATCGAGAAGGGGATGGCGCTCCTGCGGGCCTCCCTGGAGGAGGACGAGGCTCGAATCGAGGTCTCGGATGATTATCTTGAGGAATGAGAGCATGCCCATCCGCTCCTCCCAGGACCTGGTGCTCGTGCGCCAGGCGGTCCGTACCTGGTCGGCTGAACTGAAGTTCAGCCTCGTGGAGCAGACGAAGATGGTGACGGCTGCCAGCGAGCTGGCGCGCAACACCCTGGATTACGGGGGGGGAGGCAACGTCACCCTGCAACAGGTCCAGGATGGAATCCGGCGCGGTCTGCGGTTGTCTTTCGAAGACCAAGGGCCAGGGATTCCCGATATCGAACTGGCGCTGCGTGATGGCTACACGTCGGGAGGCGGAATGGGACTCGGGTTGGGTGGCTCCAAGCGGCTGGTGAACGACTTCGAGATCGTCAGCAAGGTAGGGGAGGGCACACGGGTCACGGTGACGAGATGGAAGTGAGCACCACGGCGCTTCCCGTCACGGAGAGCAGCCAGGCGGGACACGCCCGCCGGACCGCCGCCGCGCTCGCTTCCAAGCTGGGCTTCAACGAGGAGGCCCAGGGCAAGGTGGCGCTCGTGGCGAGTGAGGCGGCCAAGAACCTCGTCGCCCATGCGCGCGAGGGACAGCTCCTCTTGCGCGCCCTGCATGCCGGCTCCCACGTGGGCGTGGAACTGCTCGCGCTCGACAAGGGGCCCGGCATGGCGGACGTGGACCGCTGCATGCGCGATGGCTACACGACCGCTGGCACGGGCGGCTCGGGACTGGGCGCCATCCGGCGCATGTCCACCGTCTTCGACATCTACTCCCAGCCAGGCGCGGGCACGGCGCTGCTCGCCCAGCTGTGGCTGAGCAAGCCGCCGCGCTCCGAGGTGGAAGTGGGCGCGGTGTGCGTGCCCATGGCGGGCGAGGAGGTATGCGGGGATGCCTGGAGCCTGGACACCAAGGACGGCCGCTCCGTGCTCCTCGTCGCGGATGGTCTCGGCCATGGGCCCGAGGCGGCCCGTGCCTCGCGCGCGGCCGTGGTGTCCTTCCTCGAGCAGGGCACCCCGGACGTGACCGCGTTGCTCAAGGGCGCCCATGGGGAGCTGCGCAGCACCCGGGGCGCGGCGGTGGCGCTGACCTCCCTGCGTCCCGGGGACGCGCGGCTCGACTTCGCCGGGGTGGGCAACATCGCCGCCTCCGTGCTCTCCCCCCAGGGAGGCATGCAGCGCATGGTGTCCATGAATGGAACGTTGGGCCACCAGATGCACCGCGTGCAGTCGTTCTCCTATACGTGGAGCCCGGACTCGGTCCTGGTGATGTGCTCGGACGGTCTGCTCACCCAGTGGCGGGTGGATGGCTCCCCCGGGCTGCTCCACCGGCATCCCTCCCTGGTGGCGGGCGTGCTCTACCGGGATTTCTCCCGGGGACGGGACGACGTGACGGTGCTGGTGGCTCGAGAAGCCCCGCGGAGCAACCTCCCTTGAGCCTCTCCCTCTTTCAATCCGAGCTGCGCACCGGGCAGGATGTGGTGAATACCCGGCAGCGGGGCCGCCATATCGCCCAGGTGCTCGGCTTCGAGGGGCAGGATCAGGTGCGTATCGCCACGGCCATCTCCGAGGTGGCCCGGCTCGCGGCCTCCCAGGCCAACGGCCATATCGAGTTCCTCCTGGAGGAGTCGCAGTCGCCCGCCCTGCTCGTGCTCGTCCGGGCTCCCTCGTCCACCGAGGGGCTCGTGTCGGGAGTGCCCCCGGCGGCGCCACGGCCCGGTCCCGCGCTCGCCCCCGCGCAGCGCTTGATGGATCGGGTGTCCTTGCGCATGGAGGGGGAGGGCTGGCTGGTGCTGGAGCTGGCCCATCGCCTGCCGCGTGCCGCGCCTCCCGCGCTCGTGTTGCAGTCGCTGCGCTCCGAGCTGGAGCGGCAGCGGCGCTCCAACGCCGTGGACGAGCTGTCGCGGCAGAACGAGGAGCTCTTGCGCACGCTGGAGGAGCTCCACGCGCGCAAGGCCGAGGTGGATCGGCTCAACCGGGAGCTGGAGGAGACCAACCGTGGCGTCGTGGCGCTCTACGCCGAGCTGGAGGAGAAGGCCGAGGCGCTGCGCCGCGCGTCGGACATGAAGACGCGCTTCATCTCCAACGTGAGCCACGAGCTGCGCACGCCCATCAGCTCCGTCGTCAACCTGTCGCGGCTGCTGCTGGACCGGCTGGACGGGCCGCTCAACGACGAGCAGGAAAAGCAGGTCACCTTCATCCGCAAGTCCGGCGAGGCCCTGCAGGAGCTCATCGACGACCTGCTCGACCTGGCGAAGATCGAGTCCGGCCGCTCGGAGGTTCTCCCCACGCGCTTCTCCGTGGGGGAGCTGTTCGGCTCGCTGCGCGGGATGCTGCGCCCCCTGAAGGTGAACGAGGGCGTGGCGCTCGTCTTCGACGAGCCCAAGGGCCTGCCGGAGCTGCACACCGACGAGCGCAAGCTGTCGCAGATCCTCCGCAACCTCATCTCCAATGCCCTCAAGTTCACCCCGCGGGGCGAGGTGCGGGTGTCGGCGGCGCCAGGTCCTCGCGGCACCGTGGAGTTCTCGGTGAGCGACACCGGCGTGGGCATCGCGCCCGAGGACCAGGAGCGCATCTTCGAGGAGTTCGTGCAGGTGGAGGGCCCGCACCAGCAGGGCGTCAAGGGCACGGGGCTCGGTCTGCCCCTGTCGCGGCGTCTGGCGGAGCTGTTGGGGGGCTCGCTCCTCGTGGAGAGCCAGAAGGGCCAGGGCAGCACCTTCCGGGCCTGGGTGGCGCTCGACTACACCCAGCGGCAGAAGCCCCTGGGGGATGACGAGCCGGTGGAGCCCGAGGAACCGCGGGACGCGTCGCGTCCGCGCACCGTGCTGCTCGTGGACGATGACGAGGTGGTGCGCTACCTGCTCAAGCGCCTGCTGGCGGACGCCTCGCTGCAGTTCCGCGAGGCCACCACGGGCGTGGAGGGCGTGCGTCTGGCCAACCAGCTCCACCCTTCCGCCATCGTGTTGGACCTGTCGCTGCCGGGGATGGATGGCTTCGAGGTCCTGGAGACGCTGCGGCGCGAGCGCACCACGCGCGACATCCCCGTCATCATCCACACCAGCCGTTCGTTGACCGAGCAGGAGCGTGGACGCCTGCTCCCCCACGTCATGGGTATCCTCTCCAAGAGCGGACTCACCCGGGACGCCGCGTTCGACCTTCTGCAACGTGCCCTGTCCGGCCCGGAACGGCGGTCCTGACGCCTCTCTGGAGATCGCCTCGTGCCTCACCGCGAACCCATCCTGCTCAACATCAACGACAACGAAGCGAATCGGTACGCGGTGACGCGCATCCTGCGCGCGTCGGGCTTCCAGGTCGCCGAGGGGGGCACGGGCTCCGAGGCCCTCCATCTCGCCGCCGAGCTGCGCCCGGACCTCATCATCCTCGACGTGAAGCTGCCGGACATCAACGGCATCGAGGTGTGCCGGCGGCTCAAGTCGGATCCCCACACGTCCAACATCGTCGTGATGCACCTGTCGGCCAACTACATCCGCACCGAGAACAAGGTGGAGGGGTTGGAGAGCGGCGCGGATGGCTACCTGACGCAGCCGGTGGACACCGCGGAGCTGCTGGCCACGGTGCGCTCGCTGTTGCGCCTGCGCCGGGCCGAGGAGGACGCGCGCAGCGCGGCCGTGCAGTGGAAGACGACCTTCGACTCGCTGGGCGATGGCGTGTGTCTGCTGGATGGGCGGGGCCGGGTGATGCGCGCCAACCGCTCCTTCGAGTCGCTGTTCGGCGGGAGCGAGGCGGCGGTGCTCGGCCAGTCCTTCGCGGCGCTGATGCGAGAGGCGGCGAGTGGCGAGGCGCTGCCCGCGAGCTGTGGCGAGGCGTTGGACTGCCGCGAGGAGGCCACGGTGTGCCTGGGCTCGCGCTGGTACCGCGTGGCGGCCAACCCCGTGGAGGGTGATGCGGGCCAGGTGACGGGCGCGGTACGCATCCTCACGGACATCACGCCCCACCGGCAGCTCCAGGAGGAGCTGCGCCAGCGCGCCGCGGAGCTGGCGGAGGCGGACCGGCGCAAGGACGAGTTCCTCGCGATGCTGGCGCACGAGCTGCGCAATCCCCTGTCCGCCATCGTCAACTCCCTGCACCTGGCCGAGGCCACCCAGCCCCAGGGCGCCGAGTCCCGGGCCATGCGGGTGTTGGCGCGGCAGAGCCAGCACATGGCGCGCATGGTGGATGACCTGCTGGACGTGTCGCGCTTCAACCGCGGCCACATCGAGCTGCGGCGCGCGTTGGTGGACCTGCGCCAGGTGGTGCAGCACGGCGTGGAGGCGCGCCGTCAGTCGCTGCTGGACAAGGGGTTGCACCTGGAGCTGACGCTGCCGGCCGAGGCGCTGTGGCTGGAGGGAGACGCCACGCGGCTGGAGCAGGTGGTGTCCAACCTGCTGGACAACGCGCGCAAGTACACCCCGGTGGGCGGCCACGTCTTCGTCGGTGTGACGGTGGAGCAGCAGGCCCAGGAGCGCCAGGTGGTGCTGCGCGTGAAGGACACGGGCATCGGCATGAGCGCGGAGCTCCAGTCCCGGGTGTTCGAGCTCTTCGTGCAGGGCGAGCAGCAGTTGGATCGCTCCCGCGGGGGCCTGGGCATCGGGTTGACCCTGGTGCGGCGTCTGGTGGAGCTGCATGGGGGCAGGGTCCGGGCGTACAGCGAGGGCGAGGGCAAGGGCAGCGAGCTCATGGTGACGCTGCCGCTGGCGGCACAGGTGGTGGCCTCCTTGCCCGTCGAGACGCGGATCGCTCCCCCCGAGACGAGCGCGGCGCGGCGGGTGTTGCTGGTGGAGGACAACGAGGACACGCGCGAGGTGCTGCGCGAGCTGCTGGAGATGTGGGGCCACGAGGTGGCGGTGGCCGAGGACGGCTTCCGGGGCGTGGAGCGCTTCCCCGCGCTGCGGCCGCACGTGGCCCTGGTGGACCTGGGCCTGCCGGGCATGGACGGGTTCCAGGTGGCGCGCAGGATCCGCGAGAGCGAGGGCGGCCAGGACGTCTACCTCGTGGCGCTCACGGGCTACAGCGGCGAGCACCGTTCACGCGCGGTGGAGGCGGGCTTCGACCTGCACGTGGTGAAGCCGGTGAAACCGGACGAACTGGAGCGGCTGCTCAACCAGCTCCCGGCGCGCAAGTCCAGGGCCTGAGCCTCCCGCCGATTGGCCATGCCCCCCACGGCCCGACCTGCGCTATGTGGAGGGCCATGGCGATCGAGACGGAATCGGGAGTGACGCTCCCCTTCGAACGTTTCTGGGACTGGATCCTGGATCACACCAACTGCCTCCTCAGTGTCGGCACGGAGGAGTCCTGGCTGTACGACACCGAGGCGCTCCACTGGGTGTTGTTCTCGGAGGACAACGGCACGCCCGTGGTGCAGCTCATCATGGGCAAGCGCCTGGTGGGCGAGATGGTGCTCGACACCACGGACTTGATGCACGTGCAGGTGCTGGCGGACCCGGAGAACGTGGACCGGGGCTACTTCCTCTTCAAGGTGCTCGGCGGGACCAAGTCCGCGCCGCGCGTGCGCTACACCTTCCAGCTCACCCACGGGCTGGAGAACATGCCCACCCAGCACGTGGCCGGGCTCAAGCACTGACGTCCCTGACGTCACTCTCGAGGGGCCCTCCCGGCGGAGGGCCCCGGGCCGCTCACTTCTTCGTGGGCTTGTTGATGTGGGCGAAGAAGTCGTTGCCCTTGTCGTCCACGACGATGAAGGCGGGGAAGTCCACCACCTCGATCTTCCAGACGGCCTCCATGCCCAGCTCGGGGTACTCGAGCACCTCCACCTTGGTGATGCAGTCCTTGGCCAGCCGTGCCGCGGGGCCGCCGATGGAGCCCAGGTAGAAGCCGCCGTGCTTCTTGCAGGCCTCGGTGACGGCGGGCGAGCGGTTGCCCTTGGCGAGCATCACGTAGCTGCCCCCCTCCGCCTGGAACTGGTCCACGTAGGCGTCCATGCGGCCCGCCGTCGTGGGGCCGAACGAGCCCGAGGCGTACCCCTCCGGCGTCTTCGCCGGGCCCGCGTAGTACACCATGTAGTCCTTGAGGTACTGGGGCATGCCCTCGCCCTTGTCCAGCCGCTCCTTGAGCTTGGCGTGCGCGATGTCACGCGCCACCACCATGGGGCCCGAGAGCGACAGGCGCGTCTTGATGGGGTAGCGCGACAGCTCGGCGCGGATGTCCGCCATGGGGCGGCGCAGATCGATCTTCACCACCTCGCCGGACAGGTCCGCGTCCGCCGTCTCCGGCAGGTACTTCGCCGGGTCCGTCTCGAGCTGCTCGAGGAAGACGCCCTCGCGGGTGATCTTCCCGAGCGCCTGCCGGTCCGCCGAGCACGACACGGCGATGGCCACCGGGCAGGAAGCGCCATGGCGGGGCAGGCGGATGACGCGCACGTCATGGCAGAAGTACTTGCCGCCGAACTGGGCGCCGATGCCGGTGCGCTGGGTGAGCTTGAGCACCTCCTGCTCCAGCGCCACGTCGCGGAAGCCCCGGCCGAGCGCGTTGCCCTCGGTGGGCAGCGTGTCCAGGTAGCGCGCCGAGGCGTACTTGGCCGTCTTGAGCGCGAACTCGGCCGAGGTGCCACCCACCACGATGGCCAGGTGATAGGGCGGGCACGCCGCGGTGCCCAGCGAGCGGATCTTCGCGTCGAGGAAGGACAGCAGGCTCTGCGGGTTGAGCAGCGCCTTGGTCTCCTGGAAGAGGTAGCTCTTGTTGGCCGAGCCGCCGCCCTTGGCCATGAAGAGGAACTTGTAGGCGTCGCCGTCGGTCGCGTACAGCTCGATCTGCGCCGGGAGGTTGTTGCCGGTGTTGACCTCCTTGTACATGTCGAGCGCGGCCATCTGCGAGTAGCGCAGGTTGGCGGTGCGGTACGTGTCGAACACGCCCCGGGCGATCGCCGCCTCGTCGCCACCCTCGGTGAGCACGTACTGGCCCTTCTTGCCCATCACGATGGCGGTGCCGGTGTCCTGGCAGGAGGGCAGCACGCCGCCCGCGGCGATGTTGGCGTTCTTGAGCAGCTCCACCGCCACGAAGCGATCATTGGGCGAGGCCTCGGGGTCCTTGAGGATGTTCGCGAGCTGCTGGAGGTGCCCGGGCCGCAACAGGTGCGAGATGTCGCGCATGGCCTCGCGGGTGAGGAGCGAGAGCGCCTCGGGGGCCACCTGGACGAAGCTCTTGCCCCCGGCCTCGAAGGTGGAGACGCCATCCTGGGTGAGCAGCCGGTAGGGCGTCTCGTCCTTGCCGAGCGGAAGCATGTCCTGGAACTGGAAGTCGTTCATCGTGGGCCTTCTCCAAGATGGGGGGCGGGGCCGCTGGGGCCCGGGTTGCCATGCCCTGATTGTCCACCGGGTGCTACCCCTCCGGGGGACGGGCGCGGACGCGCCGAGAACCTGCCCTCATGCGAGTCACGAGCGATTGTAGCGCCAGGCCGGGGCTCCTGGCTCGCCCGAGTGCCGGGGAAGCGCGCCTCTGGGGCCCACCCGGACGCGGAGCTCCCTGGTAGCATCCGCCGCCATGATCCGGTCCTTCTCGAAGTTCCTCCCCCCCCTGGCCGTCGCGGCGGGGCTGGCGGCGCCCGCGGCCCTCGCCTGTACCAGCCTGCTGGTGAGCAAGGGGGCCTCGGCCGACGGCTCCACCTTCATCACCTACGCGGCGGACTCGCACGAGCTGTATGGCGAGCTGTATTACACCCCGGCGCGCCGCAACGCGCCCGGCGCCTGGCGCGACATCTTCGAGTGGGACACGGGCAAGTTCCTCGGCCGCATCAAGGAAATCCCCGTCACCTACTCGGTGGTGGGCAACATGAACGAGCACCAGCTCTCCATCAGTGAGTCCACCTTCACCGGGCGTAAGGAGCTGGAGGAGCCCGCGGGCATCATCGACTACGGCTCGCTCATCTACACGGCGCTGGAGCGCGCGAAGACGGCCCGGGAGGCCATCCAGGTGATGACGGACCTGGTGGCCGAGTACGGCTACGCCTCCACGGGCGAGTCCTTCTCCATCGCGGATCCCAAGGAGGCGTGGATCCTCGAGATGATTGGCAAGGGCGCGGGGCAGAAGGGCGCGGTGTGGGTGGCCCGGCGGTTGCCCGAGGGGACCATTTCGGCGCACGCCAACCAGGCGCGCATCCGCCAGTTTCCGCTCAACGATTCCGCCAACGCCCTGTACTCCAAGGACGTCATCTCCTTCGCGCGCGAGAAGGGCTGGTTCAGCGGGGCGGACAAGGACTTCAGCTTCGCGGACACCTACCACCCGCTCGACTTCGGCGGCATCCGCTTCGCCGAGGGGCGCGTGTGGAGCATCTTCCGCCGCGCGGCGCCGTCGCTCGGGCTGGGGGTGGAGTACGCGGACGGCTCGCAGCCCGACAAGCGGCTGCCCCTGTGGGTGAAGCCGGACCGCAAGCTGTCGGTGCAGGACGTGATGGGGCTGATGCGCGACCACTTCGAGGGCACGCCGCTGGACATGTCCAAGGACGTGGGAGCGGGGCCCTACGCGGTGCCCTACCGCTGGCGGCCGATGACGTGGAAGGTGGATGGCAAGGAGTACGTCCACGAGCGCGCCATCTCCACGCAGCAGACGGGCTTCTCGTTCGTGGCGCAGATGCGCTCGTGGATGCCGTCGCCGGTGGGCGGGGTGCTGTGGTTCGGCATGGATGACACCTTCACCACCGTCTACACGCCGATGTACGCGGGCGTGCGCCGCGCGCCGGCCAACTTCGCCCAGGGTGTGGCCAGCCGGGGCCAGTTCTCCTGGGACTCCTCCTTCTGGGTGTTCAACTGGGTGTCCAACCAGGCCTATGGGCGCTGGAGCGACATGATCGTCGACGTGCGCAAGGCGCAGGGCGAGCTGGAGGGCCAGTTCCTCGCGGACCAGGGCGACATCGAGAAGGCGGCGCTGGAGCTGTACAAGAGCTCGCCCGAGCAGGCGCGGGCCTATCTCACCGACTACTCCTCCCAGCAGGGCGCCAAGGTGCACACCCGCTGGCGCAAGCTGGGCGAGCAGCTGCTGGTGAAGTACATCGACGGCAACGTGCGTGACGAAGCGGGCAAGGTGAACCATCCCAAGTACCCGGACTCGTGGTACCGGACCATCGTGCGGGACGCGGGCCCCAAGCTGGCGGTTCCCGAGACCCCCGCTCCCGCGGCACCGGACGTCAAGCCCCCGGTCTCCGCCCCCCAGTCGAAGCCCCCGGTCGCTCCTGCCCCCTGAGGGGCGTCATCTCGTCTAAAAGGCATTCTCAATGCCCGTCACACCACGAATCGACAGTGGCGCCGCGACCCACATCGGCCGCCGCTCGAACAACGAGGACTCCTTCTGTCAGCGGCCCGACCTGGGCTTCTTCGCGGTCGCCGATGGCCTGGGTGGCCACGAGGGCGGGGAAGTGGCCAGCCAGCTCTTGCTGCGCACGGTGACGGAGTTCCTGGACTCACGGGAGGATGCCACGGCCCCGCTCGAGGCCGAGACCCCCGAGCAGATGCTGCTCCACGGGGTGCGGCTGGCGCACGAGGAGGTGCGGGGCCAGCAGCGCGGCAAGCTGTCCATGATGGCCTCGACGCTCACCGGGGTGCTGCTGCTCGAGGACGAGGCGGTGGTGTGCAACATCGGCGACAGCCGCACCTTCCTGGTGCGCGACGGGGCGGTGCGGCGGCTCACGCGCGACCACACGGTCATCGCGGAGATGGAGGCGGCGGGGCTCGACACGAAGACGCCGTTCGCGTTGCGTCACCGCAACTCGCTCACGGGCGCGGTGGGCATGGAGGACAGCGTGGAGCCGGACTGCGGCCGGGTGCCGCTGAGCTCCGGCGACGTGCTGCTCCTGTGCAGTGATGGACTGTACGAGCTCGTGCCGCCGGAGATGATGGTCGAGCTGCTCGCCCAGGGCGGCTCGGCGCAGGAGATCGCCGAGCGGCTCGTGGCCCGGGCCTATGAGCGGGGCGGCACGGACAACATCACGGGCATCGTGCTCCGGGTGTTGGACAACGGCTAGACGTTCGACGCGCGCTACTCGGTCGCCTTTGGGTGCTTCGTTGATGCGAGCACGAGGATCACCCTCCTGTGCGCATCATCGATGCAGTACCAGATGCGCCCACCGCTGGTGACCTCGAACTGCCACTGCTCGAGCGTCTCTCCAGCAACCTTGCGCGAGGCGAGTGAGCCTTTCAGCCGGTGCTGACGACCGGGCCGGGATGAGTCACGCGGATTCTTGACGATCGCATCGTAGGCATCCCGGGTGGCTCCAGGTGCCTGCGCGCAAAGGTCATTCCACCCGTCCACCGCGTCGCTATCGCCGAAGCGAATGTCCCACTCGTCACTCCTGGGCGGTGGGGCAACACGATCTCCCCTCTTTGGCATCGCCTACCGACCTGGGCGGGGTACACGACCGCCCACTGCTTTCACGGGCCGTTTCAACGCTGGGGCAACACCGTCCGCGTATGCAGCCGCGGTGTTCTTCCACTCCTCGAGGAGCCGTCCGAGTGCGGTGAAATCACCGAGGTCGGCACACGCCTCCAAGTGGTCGATGAATTCCGTGACGAACGCGAGCCGGTCTTCCTCGGGAAGGAAGCGCGTCCAGGGAAGGCGGTTCGTGACACTCCGGTCGGGTCCCCGGATGGGGGCGGTGGATGGGTCGGCCCTCAAGAGCCGCACCGCATCGATAATCGCTTGCCGCGTGTTGGCATCCCTGGACTCCCGAGAGAGACGGAGGGCCTCGCCATCACGACGCTTCAGGAGGACGTCGCCCTTTTCGAGCATCGGTTCGACGCGCGTTGGCTCTCGAAGGAAAGCGCTCCAGGTCAGCTCATGGGTCGCCATGCGGAAACAATGCAGAACAAGTTCAGAAGTTTCAACCCCCTCTGCCTGTCCGTCTGCTCATCGGGGCCCTCGGGTTGGCCAGTCAACCCGAGGGCTTGCCTGAGGGCTCAGGCCCCGGACGCCAGGGCGGGTAGCTCCACGGAGGGGGCGAGGCTGATGACGACCGACTTGGACGTCGGCGTGCGGCTCTTCTCCGCCACGCTGCCCAGGGGCACCAGCACGTTGGCCTCGGGGAAGTAGGTGGCGGCGCACCGCCGGGGAATGTCGTACGCGACCACGACGAACTTCCGCGCCACGCGCCGCTGGCCCTCGAAGTGGCTGGTGAGGTCCACCTCCTGCCCGGCCTTCACGCCCAGCTCCTTCATGTCCTCGGCGTTGAGCAGCACCACGCGCCGGCCGTCGTGGATGCCCCGGTAGCGGTCATGCAGCCCGTACACCGTGGTGTTGTACTGGTCGTGCGTGCGGATGGTCATCATCAGCAACTGGCCCGGCTCCAGCGCCAGCCGTGGCATCTCGTGCACCGTGAAATGCCCCTTGCCGTCGCGGGTGGTGAAGCGGCCCTCGCGCGGGCCGTTGGGCAGGGCGAAGCCTCCCCGCTCGCGCACCCGGCGGTTGAAGTCCGTGAAGCCGGGAATCGTCCGCGCGATGAGGTCGCGCACCCGATCGTAGTCCTCCACCAGCGCTTCCCAGGGGAGCGCATCGCTCGGCCCGAGCACCGCGCGCGCGAGCCGGGCCACGAGCGTGGGCTCGCTCAGCAGGTGCTCGGAGGCGGGGGGCAGGGTGCCGCGCGAGGCGTGCACCACGCCCATGGAGTTCTCCACGGTGACGAACTGGGCGCCGCCGGCCTGGCTGTCTTTCTCGGTGCGGCCCAGGCACGGCAGGATGAGCGCCCGTCGCCCGGTGACGAGGTGGGCCCGGTTGAGCTTGGTGGACACGTGCACGGTGAGCCGGGTGCGGCGCAGCGCCTCGGCGGTGAGCTCCGTGTCGGGCGTGGCCGACAGGAAGTTGCCTCCCAGCGCGAAGAAGACCTTCACCTCGCCGGCGTGCATGGCCTGGATGGCGCCCACCACGTCGTGGCCGTGGTGCCGGGGCGGGGTGAAGCCGAACTCCCGCTCCAGCGCGTCGAGGAACGCGGGCGGGGGCTTCTCCCAGATGCCCATGGTCCGGTCCCCCTGCACGTTGCTGTGGCCGCGCACCGGGCACAGGCCCGCGCCCGGCTTGCCGATGCTCCCGCGCAGGAGCGCCAGGTTGACGATCTCCTGGATGTTGCCCACCGCGTTGCGGTGCTGGGTGAGCCCCATGGCCCAGCACCAGATGACCTGGTCCGTCTCCGCGAGCCACCCCGCGGCCGTTTCAATCTGCTCGCGGGGGATGCCGCTCTGCTCCACCACGTCGTCCCAGGACACGCCCGCCAGGTGCGCCGCGTACGCCTCGAAGCCGAGCGTCTGGCCCTCCACGAAGTCGCGCGCGAGCACCGAGCCCGGCTGCTTCGCCTCGCGCTCGAGCAGCGCCTTGCCCAGGCCCTGCAGGAGCGCCACGTCTCCGTTGATGCGCACCTGGAGGAACAGGTCCGCGAGCGCCGTGCCCGAGCCGAGCACGCCGCGCACCGTCTGCGGGTGCTTGAAGCGCTGCAGGCCCGCCTCGGGCAGCGGGTTGATGCTGAGGATGCGGCAGCCCTGGCGCTTGGCGGCCTCGAGCGCGGTGAGCATGCGCGGGTGGTTGGTGCCCGGGTTCTGCCCGATGACGACGATGACGCGGGCCTTCTCGAAGTCCTCGAGCGTCACCGTGCCCTTGCCGATGCCGACGGTCTCGTTCAGGGCGGTGCCGCTCGACTCGTGGCACATGTTCGAGCAGTCCGGCAGGTTGTTGGTGCCGAAGCGCCGCACGAAGAGCTGGTAGAGGAAGGCGGCCTCGTTGCTCGTGCGGCCCGAGGTGTAGAAGCACGCCTCGTCCGGCGAGCCGAGCGCGTGCAGCTCGCTGGCGATGAGCGCGAAGGCCTCGTCCCAGGACAGGGGCGCGTAGTGCGTGGCGCCCTCGCGCAGCACCATGGGGTGGGTGAGCCGGCCCTGCTTGCCCAGCCAGTGGTCCGTCTGGGCGGCCAGGTCCACGAGGCTCCACTGCTGGAAGAATTCGGGTGTCACCCGGGCGGTGGTGGCCTCCTCGGCCACGGCCTTCGCGCCGTTCTCACAGAACTCGAAGGCCGAGCGGTGGGCGGGGTCGGGCCACGCGCAGCCGGGACAATCGAAGCCGTGCGGCTGATTGACCCGCAGGAGCGTCTGGGTGCCGCGCGCCACGCCCATCTCCTCCCAGGCGTGCTTCATCGAGGAGAGCACCGCCGGCACGCCGCCCGCGGACGTCGAGGGGGGGCCGATGCGCAGCGGCTCGGGGACGATGGGGGGCTGGGCGCTCGGAAGCGGCTCGGAGGGTGTCGGGCCGTGCTCGTGGGACTGCGCCGTCCGTGCCGAAGGGGGTGTGACCGCCATGCGCTCCTCCTCGCGGGTCCGGGACAGGGACGACGACGGACCCAGGGGGCTGGGAGTCTACCGCTCCCCGCGTGGCGCGAAGGGGCTTGCCCGCCTGGCTGCCAGGAGCGGTTTCCCTGTCCATCAGCGGGTCTTCACCGAGGGACGGCTGTGCGCCGGCGGGGGAAGGACTAATCTGGGAGGTAGTGCGAGCGGGTTGACCTCACGAGGAGGGTGGGATGGAACGGCATTCCCTGCATGGCTGGGACCTGACGCCGACCCAGGCGGTGGCGCTGCAGCGGGAGTTGAAGGAGCGCGTGGTGTTGCGCCCGCCGAGGGGGTGGAAGGTGGAGCGGGTGGCGGGGGCGGACATCTCCATGAGCCGGGGGGAGGACTGGGCGTCCGGGGGCTTCGTGGTGCTGGACGCGGAGACCCGGGAGCCCGTGGCCCGGGCGAGCGCGGTGACGCGGCTGGGCTTTCCCTACGTGCCGGGGCTGCTGTCCTTCCGGGAGCTGCCCGTGCTGATGGAGGCGTGGGCTCGGCTGGAGGTGCGGCCGGATGTGATTATCTTCGATGGCCAGGGCACGGCGCACCCCCGGCGCCTGGGGCTGGCGTGTCACGGGGGCCTGTTGTTTGGGGTGCCGTCCATCGGCTGCGCCAAGTCCCTGCTGGTGGGCAAGCACGGGCCGCTGGGGGAGGAGCGCGGCGCGGTGGCGGACATCCTCCACCAGGGCGAGGTGGTGGGCCGGGCGGTGCGCACGCGGCGCGGCGTGTTGCCCGTCTACGTATCGCCGGGGCACCTGATGGATCTGCCCACGGCGGTGGAGTGGGTGTTGAGGATGACGTCGCGCTACCGGGAGCCGGAGACGACGCGGCACGCGCACCGGCTGGTGAACGAGGTGCGGCGCGAGGCGCTCGCGGCGCGGGCGTCCTCGCGCGAGTGAGATCACCTGGAAGTGACCTGGAGGTGGGGCGGTGCTTCGGCGCGGGTCCGGACTGGGGGCCACTAGCCGATGAAGATCCTGGATATCTCTTCGGGGGGCACCTCGCCCAGGCTCTCCAGGATGAAATCCATACGTTCCACGGTCGCGGCCTTCTTGGGATTGCCGACCAGTCTGGCGCGCAGTTGCTGAATCTCGTTCACGACCGCAGGCAGATCCGCCACATCCACGGACGTCCCAGCCTGAAAGAGCGGCAGCCAGCGCAGGCCCAGTTTCTCCGCATTCTCAACCCATTCCGTGCCGTATTCCCCCTCGGTCGCTACTGGGATGTAGAGTTCCTTGCGGCCCTGCTCCTTGAACTCGATGAGGATCGCCACCGACATCATCTGCCTCCCTATGTTCCGGTGACGAATCTATCACTGCCCGTCACCTGGCCTGCGTCACGGCGTCAGGCAGGGGCGGCAAGAGCAGATTGACCCCGTAAGTCGCATCGAAGCTCCAGCCCGGGAATTGGGTGCGGAGCGCCTTGAGCTGCGCGGCCACGGCCGCCCGCAGCATGGGGGTGTTTCCATCGATGCGGAATTGGATCTTCTGAAAACCCTTGATCTCCTCAAGCGTTGGGACGGTGGGGGAGCCATCGCTTTTCGGCCGGGTCGCGGTCGCCTCGTGAAGCAGGATGGAGATCCGCTTGAGCGTCTTGGTGTAGATCTGGTCCTTCGCCCAATTCTCGGGAGTCTTATCCCCTTTGAAGAATTTCCGGGCCGACTTGTACTCGATGAACAATTTCTTGCTCATGTCGATCCCGTCAAACTCTCCCCTGGACTGAAGTTTGTTTTTGGCGGTCTTCGTGACAAGCTCCACCCGTCGATAGAACGAGCCGAGCACTTCCCGAGGCCGTCCCTTCATTCCCTCTTTGAAGTGATCCAAGCGTTTGCCCAGCCACTCTCCAATCTTACCCTCACCGATACAGCGGCCAATCGGTGTCCCGCGCAGCGCATTGGCGGCCCAGCTCACCCCTTTCGAGGCCGCGACCATCAGTGCCAGTTCCAGCAACTTCCCCAGCAGTGCAGCCAGGGCCTCGGCGAACTGCTGTGCTGCCTGTTCCAGCTTGGACACCCGTCCTTTCGCTTCCCAGACGGCGCTGAAAAACTTGGCGAACTCCCCTCCCACTGTGGCGAGAGACTCCGCCACCCAGCCCACGAACATCGCCAGCCCCATCCACTCGAGTATCAGGAGGCCCAGCTCGAAGCCGTAAGCGGCGCCAGAGCCGCCAGTCACCACCCCCACCACCACGGTGGTGGCCCCCAGGATGGCGATAGAGACAAGGGCCATCATCGCCAGCGACTCGAGGACCTCAACCACCTCCTTCTCGCCATGTTTCAAAATGGCTTTTCCCAGATAATTCTTCGACAACCGGATGGCTCGATCGAGATCCTCGCAGAACTGGGCGAAGCGCAGCATCGGCGAGGCAAGCCGTTCGAGAAACTCGTAGGAGATCGATCCAGAATCGACAACCGACACCAGCGACTGGGCATAGCGGCGGCTTGGAATCCAGATCAGGTCCCTCTCATTGAACTTCACGCTTTTCCACCCCGTCACGCCCTTGGGAATCGCTTTCTTGTTCGCTAACCCGAGGACATTCACGTAGAAGCGCAGATCCTGTCCCCAGCAGATCTGATCGCCATAGTAGGCCTCGCTGATGGCGATCGCGGTGCCCGCCAAGTCCTTTTCCACACGGTGCAACCGTGCGGTCGGTTCGGGAAGGTTCGTCCAGATGTAGGCCGATGAGACATAGCCTTCTTGTCCGCCGGGTGTAGCGACGTAGGACCAGCCGTCTGTGGAGCGCTTGATGACTTGCACGTGCGCGCTGAAGGGTAACGTGCGAATGGGATTTCCATTCGTGCTGGGTGAGGGGCGCAACCGCACTTCAGGATCGCCATCCCAGTTGATGATGCCCACCTTGCCCACGAACTCCCATTTGCCATCGGGCATCACGCCCCCCTATGGTTGGCAGGGCTCCCCGATGGGGCCCCCGCTCTGGCAAGGTATCGGAGGACCTGGCGGAGACGTCCTGGCAATGGCACCGACAGCCCTCCTCCGTCTGGACGCAGGCGCTGGATGTGCGCCCCGCGGGCGAGAAGTCCTGAACCCGTGGAACTTGACGAAGCACGACCGGTCGTGCTTTTTCTGGCGCATGGCGAAGCGCGCCCCCAAGACGAACGAGCGGATCCTCCAGGAAGGCCTGGCCCTGATGAGCCAGGAAGGCCTGGCGGGAGTCACGATCGGCCGGCTGGCGGAACAGGTGGGGATGTCGAAGAGCGGGCTCTTCGCCCACTTCCGTGGCAAGGAAGACATCCAGGTGGGACTGCTCGAATACGCCGGCCGCGTCTTCCTCCCGTGCGTCCTCGAGCCCGCGATGAAGGCGCCCGAGGGGCTGCCCCGCTTGGAATCCCTGGTCCAGCATTGGCTGGGATGGGCGAAGCGGGCGGGACTCCCGGGGGGCTGCGCCGTGGCCGCCGCGATGTTCGAGCTCGACGACGTGGAGAGCCCCGTCCGGGAGTATGTCCTCGGCCTCGAGGCGCAGTGGCGCGCCACGCTGGGGCAGTTCGTCCAGCGGGCGGTTGACCTCGGGCACCTGCGCGCCGGACTCGATGTCGAACAGTTCGTCTGGGAACTCTGTGGCATCTACCTGAGCCATCACACCTCGAGCCGCTTCGTGCGGGACCCGCGCGCCGATGAGCGGGCCCGCGTGGCCTTCGAGGCGCTCGTGAACCGGGCCCGTCCCGGGAAGTAGTCGCGCTGTCCTCGCATGCCTTCAGGTGTCTGTTCATGCTCTCCGCACGCGCTGGTGCAGTCCTGCTCATTCTGGGCCTGGAGATGGGGTGTACCCGGAAGCCCCCGGACACGTGGACCGAGGTGGACGGAGGCGTGCGCTGCGAGGGCGATCCGCGCCACCTGGCCTGCACCGGCCTGTATGGCGAAGGAGGGACGGGGTGGGCGGCGAGGCAGCCCGGTCCGGGTGTCCGTGCCTTCACGCCCGGGCTCCAGCTGTGGAGCGATGGCCTGGAGAAGTCCCGCTTCGTGTGGCTGCCTCCGGGGACGCGGGTGGACACCTCGCGCATGGACGAGTGGCGCTTCCCGGTGGGCACGAAGTTCTGGAAGGAGTTCCGCTGGAAGGGCCGGCGCATCGAGACCCGCTTCATGTGGAAGCGCGCCGAGGGCTCCTGGCTGCGGACGACCTACCGCTGGAGCGAGGACGAGCACGTGGCGCTCGAGCTCACGGAGGGCGAGCGCGACGTGCCCGGCACTCCGGGCTTCGAGATTCCCAGTCAGCTGGACTGCCAGGCCTGCCATCGGGGCCGGGAAGACGGCGTCCTCGGCTTCGAGGCGGTGGCGCTCGCGCATGAGGCGGCCTCGGGGCTGACGCTCGGGCAGCTCGCCGAGGAGGGACTGCTCACGCACCCGCCCGGCCAGGCGCCACTCCTCCCGGGAACGCCCGTCGAGCGCGAGGCCCTCGGCTGGTTGCACATGAATTGTGGCGTCTCGTGCCACAACGCGAACGAGACGGCCCTGGCGAGCTTTTCGGGCCCGCGGCTCCGGTTGGAATCGCAGGAGCTCGCGTCCGTCCAGGCCACGGGGGCGTTCCGCACGGGCGTGGGAGTGCCTTCCCAGTTCCGGCCCTCGCTCGGGGCTGGCGGGAAGTTCCTGCGGGTCGCCCCCGGAGATGGGTCGCACAGCACGCTGCTGTACCGGATCGGCAGCCGCGAGCCGGCGGTCCAGATGCCGCCCCTGGGCACGCATGTCGTGGACGAGGTCGGCCGCGCCGCCGTCCGCCGTTGGATCGAATCGATGCGAAGGACAAACCCGTGAAGGACCTGCTCTATCAAGGCGTTCTCTTCCTGCACTCCTGGCTGCGCTGGGGCGTGGTGCTGCTGGGCCTCGTCACCTTTGTCCGGGCGGTGCGGGGCTGGGCGGGCGGCCTCGAGTGGACCCGGACGGATCAGCGCGTGCGGCTGCTCTTCATCACCCTGCTCGACAGCCAGGTGTTGCTCGGACTGTCGCTCTACTTCGTGCTCAGTCCGCTGACGCCCCGGAGTCTGGAGGGCCTGCGGTCGGTCATGTCCATCTCCGTGCTCCGCTTCTTCGGCCTCGAGCACGCGACGACGATGCTGACGGCGCTCGTCATCGCGCATGTCGCCTCCGTCGCGAGCCGCAAGGCCCGGGACTCCAAGGCGAAGCATCGCCGGTGGGCGGTGGGACTGCTCATCGCGCTGGTGTGCATCGTGGCGGGAATCCCCTGGCCCGGACTGCCCTACGGAAGACCGCTCCTGAGGATCTTCGGATAGCCGAAGGTGGCATCATCGCCCCATGTCCACGCCTCCGCGCGAGTTGCTGGGTTCCTCAGCCCTTGATGATGTACGTCTGACGCAGCAACCGCCCGCCGCGCTCCAGTTCGAGTTCGACGCGGGAGGCCTTCATCACGAGGGCGTAGGCCTCGAGCGCGCCCTCCGGGCTGTTCAGGGGGATGCCGTTGAGACGCAGGACGAGATCCTGATCGCGCAGGCCGAGCTGGAAGAAGAAGGAGTTCGGGTGGACGGAGAACAGCGTCATGCCCTGTGCCACGCCGTTCTTGAAGAAGGGGCCGCTTTGGGGCGGCTCGGCGACGCAGTGTCTGTCGGGCGGGCCGTTGCGGCGGGACACCTCATGGAGAGAGGGACCGACCTGCCGGATGTCCAGCGCGCAGAGTGAGGCGAGCGCGGACGTCTGCTCCTTGGGAAAGGGTGGTGGGACGGTCGGCGGCCCGATTTGGCGGGAGAGCGTGTCCAGTGCCAGGGGCGTGGGCTGCTCGCCGGGGCTCGGGGCGGGAGGTACGGTGGTGAAGGCGGGCGCGTAGCGGAGGGGTGGTTGGCGCAGGACGTCCGCCACCGTGTTCAGGGAGTACGCGAGGGCCAGGACCGAGACGGTGATGCAGAGAGGGTATAGGGCCTGTGCGGAGGGACGGACGAAGGGCATGGGCGGGCTCCGGAGGCGCGATGGCGGGCTGCTCCTCACACAAAGCAAGGACGGGACCAGGGGAGGGGCGGACGGGGACCACGAGAGCGGGACGCCCGGGCTGTCCGGGAGCCAGCACTGCCCGTGCGCCAGATTGTCCGCGCACCGCGTGCGGGAGGTGACAGCGTGTCTCCATCCGCTGGCGTTTCCGGGGCCATGGCCTGTGGGGCCGCGCTTTCCGCACGCTCTCTCCCGCGTGGTGTTGAGGCTCAATCCGCCAGGGCCAAGCGGAGGGACGCGCGAGTTTCAGCGCCCTTTTTCCCGTTCGGGGGTGAGCAGGCAGGGGAGGGGGCTCAACCCCGTCCCCTGGTCGGCGGAGGCCTCAGTCTCCAGGGTAGGGGGAAGACAGATTCGCCACGAGGAGGGGAACGTGGACCGATTGAAGCGGGACGATCGTGAGCAGGCGCTGTACTTCGTCACGAGCTTTCTCGGCTCGGTGACCCTGTCCTATTACCTGTCCCGGCTCATGGGCAGTGGCACCGTGTCCGCGGGACGCATGCTCCTGATGCTGCCCGTTATGGTGGCGGGCTTCTGGCTGTTCTACGTCTTCGGCAAGCGCCGGCCCGCGACCCTCTTCATGATGAACGCCGCCTTCGCCTTCCTGTCGTTGATTGCCCTGTTCCTGACCTTCCAGTTCCTGAGTGGACTTCGCGGCCAGGCCGCGCTCAAGTCCCCGGATGCTCACGATCCATGCGTTTGGCCGTGTCCATTCGAAGGTGATTGGCGTCACGCGCGACCTGCGCCCCCTTTGAATGTTGGAGGAGTGCGGCCTGCCCTATGAGGTGCGCGGCCTCGACCACTCCGCGTGCGCGCCTACCAGGAGCGGTGCGAGGCCCGGCCTGCCTGGCAGCGCACGCTGGATGCGTACGAGCAGCGGCTGGGCGCGAAGCCCGGCAGCACCCGATAAGCACCCATCCCCTCGTTGGCTCGCTCGCCGTCCGGACCGACTGCCATACAAGACGGAGACGGCTCCGTGTCAGCCTTCGAGCGCGAGGCGGCTGGAGAGCGTGGGGACGTAGGCATCCAGCATCGAGATGACGTGGTCCACGAGCCGCGCGTAGACCACGGGGTCCAGGACGGTGCCCGTCACGTCGATTCCGTTGGAGAAGCGCAGCTCGCCATCCGTCAGGTCGAGCTCGAACTTCCCCACGGCGAGGCCGTAGTTGATGGCGGTGATGGCGACCGCGGCGTCGGTCCGTGCCGGCTCCGGCACCGTCCCGGGAACGACGCCGTAGAAGACCGTGCGTCCCTCTTCGGGCTCGATCTGGATGTAGCACGCGTAGGTCCGCTCCCCCCGGAGCGCCAGGGACCAGATCAACTTCCCCGGGAGCTGGGTCAGCGCCCAGCCGCGCTCGAGGACGACCTGGGTGATGGCTTTCTGAATCGATTCGACCGTACGTCCGAGGGCATCGCTCACGGAGTGGAGACTAGCGCGAGCCATCGCCGTGGAGGCAGGCGGCGGGTGTTGGCGGGTTCTTCCCGCCCGACTGGCCCCGGCGACTCGTGGGCTGGTGGCGGCGCGCGCCGCGGGTGGAAGCACCGCCCGAGCCCCCTCCCCCACCGGGCTGGAGTGGGGTGGGCCCGGCGCCCCCCTGACATTGCCTTCGACACATCCAGTCTTGTCTTGAACGGATCCGGGATTCACGTCGGTGGCCCCTGGAACTCCGGGGCAACATATTCGCCTTCTTTCAGGCACCGGTGACGCCGTCTCGCTCCCCTGTGCACGGGGTTCTCCCTACGTGAGCTGCCTTCTGAGACATCCCATGGGTTTCCGGACGGTGGCGCTGGTGCTGGTGCTGGCGCTCCCACTTCCGACCCTGGCCGCGCGTGAGTCCATCCGCAATCACCTCCTCGTGATCCAGCAGTTGCTGGGCACCACTCAATACGAGCGCGCGCTCGATCAGCTCCAGGTGGCCCGCCAGGAGCGCCATGGGACGGACGAGGACGTCACGCTCTCGCTCTATGAAGGCATCCTCCTGTACGAGCTACGCCGCAAGGACGAGGCGAAGGCGGCGTTCCGCCGGGGCTTCCTGCTGCGGCCCAAGGCGGAGCTGCCCGTGCCGGTGTCTCCCAAGATCCAGGCGGATGTCGACGCTGTCCGTCAGCAGGTCGAGGCCGAGCTGAAGGCCATGCCCAACCCTCCGGCCCAGCCGGAGGACTTGAAGGCCGAATCCACGGCGACCCCGTCCGAGAAGACGCCCTCCGGGCTCCGCCGGCACGCGCTGATTCCCGCCCTGGCGGGAGGAGCCCTCGTGGTGGCGGGAGGAGTCTCGCTGGGCATCTCCCGCGCGCAGGCGAACATCCTGCGCGATGACGATCCCCGCATCGTGAGCCGGGCGGATGCGGAGCTGGTCGGCAGACGCGGCCAGAACTGGCAGACCGCGGGCTTCAGTCTGCTGGGCGTGGGCGCCGCGGGCCTGCTCACCGCGGCGGGCATGTACCTGCTGGGAGCCCCCGACGACGCCGCCCCATCCATCGGTGTGGGCACCAACGGGACCTCAGCGTTCCTTTATGGGAGGTGGCCATGACTCGGAATCCCGCGGCACCCGGTGGACACGCCCTGCTCCTCTTGCTGGCCGGACTGCTCGGCGCATGGGGGTGCGTGGACTTCGATAAGGACGTAGAGGCGTATTGCCAGCGCAATCCCAGCGTCTGCCTGACGTCGCTGCCAGATGGAGGCTCCCAACCTGCCCCCATCACCCACGTCTCCTCGCGAGGACAGCACAGCCTGGCGCGCCGGAGCGATGGCTCGGTGTGGGCCTGGGGAGAAAACACCACGGGACAGTTGGGAGACGGTACGACCACACTCCGCTCGACGCCGACGAAGATCGCCACGCTGAGCAACATGGAGCGAGTGGCCGCGGGCCATGGCCACTCCCTCGCACTGCGCGCCGGCAAGGTCTGGGCGTGGGGTAAGCCAGACTCAGGCGCGATCAAGACTGCTCCCGTGGAAGTTCCTGGCTTGAGTGATGTCGTCGCCATCGCCGCGGGCTTTTCACACTCCCTGGCGCTAAGCCAGTCAGGTCAGGTCTGGTCCTGGGGGAATGACAACGCGGGCCATGCGAATAACACGCCCGTCCAGGTGGAAGGACTGCCGGGCATCAAGGCCATTGCCGCTGGAGTCAGCTACTCACTGGCACTGGGCACGGATGGATCGGTCTGGGCTTGGGGCGACAACACCCTGGGTCAGCTGGGCTCGGACACTCCGTCCAGCGCCACGCCCGTGAAGGTGGCGGAGCTGCCAATGATCACGTTCATCGCGGCAGGCAGCACCCATGCACTGGCGCTGGACACGGCGGGCGGGGTCTGGACCTGGGGAGCCAACGACCACGGCCAGCTGGGGGATGGAACAACGAGCACCAAGAGGTCCCAACCCCAACAGGTGAGCGGCTTGGCGAACATCCAGGCGCTGGCTGGGGGCAACGGCCACTCCCTGGCACTCAACAGCGCCAATGACGTCATGGCCTGGGGCAGGGACTCCGCGGGGCAGCTGGGAGATGACTTGTCGTTGAAGGATCAATCCAGGCCCGTGAAGACCTCCTCCTTGACCAATGCCACCGCCATCTCCGCGGGCCACTCCCACTCCCTGGCCGTGCTCAGCGACGGCAGTCTGTTCGCGTGGGGCTCCAACGAGAACGGCCGACTGGGTGTCATCCTCCCGTTGCCGTCCGAGACCATTCCCACGCCTCTGCCCGTCGCATTTCCGTGAAGGCCCTGCTCACTCCTCCTGCGCGGTGACGCTGAGAGGCGTCGTCTTGCAGGCGAGCGCCTCGCTGAGGGCAACCCCCAACTGCCCCCGCCGACGAGCGCGTCGGGCGAGCGCGGTGACACGGCTGGGCTTTCCCTGAACGAGGTGCGGCGCGAGGCGCTCGCGGCGCGGGCGTCCTCCCCCGAGTCAGTCCGCTTGCTCAGCGGGCGGGCCGCAGGGTCTCCAGCTCGGCGAGCAGTGCCTGGAGCTCGGGCGTCTCCAGCACCTTGTGCACCGAGGCGAAGAACTGCGACAGGTCTCCGGCGCCCTGGTGCTCGTAGACGGTGGCCTGCAGACCCATCTCCAGCCGGTCCACCTGGCGCACGAGCCGGGCCTCGAAGGACGTGCCCTGCTCGTACTCCTCCCACAGGGCGAGGTAGTCGGAGCCGCGGGGCAGCTCGGAGAAGATGCGCTGCACGGCCTCGCGCTCGCGCCGCTGCTTCTCCTCGCGGCTCACGCCGTCATGGGGGGTGATGTCTCCGGCGCGCGCCTCGCCCACGTCGTGCAGGAGCGCCATGCGCACCAGCTTCGAGGCGTCCGCCTCGGGAAAGGAGCTGTCGGCGAGGAACAGGCACAGGAGCGCCACGAAGAAGGAGTGCTCGGCCACGCTCTCGCATCTCTCGCGGGGGATGCCCACGCGCAGCCAGCCCTGGCGGTAGAGGTGCTTGAGGTGGTGCAGCTCGAAGTAGGCCTCGAGCAGGGGCAGGGTGCGCCGGCCCCGCAGCAGCGCGATGGATGGAGCGGCCTTGGTGTGCATGGGCCCGAGGCTAGCCGCGCGCTGGAAGCGGCGTGAGGGGAGGAGACACAAACCTTTCGGCCTCAGGGGGTGCTTTCGTTCCCCTCCCTCCCTTGAATTCCGTTATTTTCCGGGTAGAATTTGATTCCCGTACTGAAATTCCCAGGGAGACGGCGGCATGAAAGATATTCGGCTCGTGGTGGTGCTCGCGTGTGTGGGTGCATCGGGCGTGGCGCAGGCCCAGCTCGCCCTCCGCTGCACTTCGGATGACCGGCTGACGACGTTGGAGCAGAAGAGGGGCCGCAACGCCTGGGCGCGCAAGTGTGGCTACATCAGCACGACCCGGGAGGCCAATCTCAACAGCTTCAGCGAGTATCAGGTGTTCGCCAACGGCTGCTTCACCCAGCCGTGCGCGCCCAAGGGCAACAACTGTGTGTACTTCGTTCCCGCCTCGGAGTACGCGCCCTGCATCGGAGGACTGACACCGGTCGGCTCGTGCGATGCGCGCCTGGAGGGGGAGCCGTCGGATTCCCTGCTCGCGGCCATTTCCTCTCCGTCCACGCGCTATCTCTGGGCCTCCGCGCCGAGCCTGGACTCCCTGCTCGGCGCTCACCCCTCCTCTTGAGTTGAGTGGGCCCTCGGGCCACGGACGGGCCGGGTATTCGTCGAATCCACCCTTCATGCGGTGGGCTTGGCCGCGCGGTCGCCCTGTCGGTTTTTGTCTTCACCTTTTTTAGATTTTTCACGTTTTTGTTTTTCATGCCTGATGGTGTGGAGGATCTCCACCCCCATCCAGGAGGGACTCATGACGGCGTGGCTCGCGATGACACTGGCCCGGATCTCTCATTCTCATTCCCAGTCCATGAAGAGGACGAGGTCGGGCGGGCTCGTGCTCGCCCTGACGGGCCTGCTCCTGGGATGTGGCTCCAGCCTGCCAGGAGAGGATTTGGAGCCAGATGGCCTGGCCCGCTCCAGCGACGCGCTGGTGGAAATGTGCCCCGCCATTCCGCTCGCGGCGGGTGAGCAGAGCGCGCTGCTGCCGTCGTACTGCTACTACTGCGGTGACGGCATGTGCCAGGGGGGGGAGTCCCAGTACAGCTGTCCGGATGACTGCGGCTACCCCTCGTACTGTGGAGATGGGGTGTGCAGCGCGGCGGCCGGCGAGAGCGATTTGAACTGCGCCACGGACTGCTACTGCGGCGACAATCTCTGCAATGGCAGCGAGAGCGTCAACACGTGCCCGCGCGACTGCGGCTGCCCCAACCTGTGCGGCAACGGGGTGTGCAACAACAACGAGACGACGGGGACGTGCTGGACCGACTGCGGCACCCTGTGTGGGGACCGGGTGTGCAACGGCGGCGAGAACGCGAGCAACTGCGCCCAGGACTGCGGCTACTGCGGTGACGGGATGTGCGCCGGAAGCGAGACGCTGAGCAACTGCTACACCGATTGTGGCTTCTGCGGCGACGGCCTCTGCCGCTCTCCGGAGACGCGCTACAACTGCCCGGACGACTGCGGCACCGTCTACTGCCTGTCGGGGAGCGACTCGGGCAACAGCATGTTGCCCGCGTGCCCGATGGAGCCGGTGCGCTAGCTCGCTCGGCCCCGGCCCCGGCCGCTGATGCCGGGGCTGGTCCTTCCGGCTGGAGCGCTCCTCCACTCCAGCCGGTTCTCGCCAGGCCGGGGACTACAGCCTCCAGCGGATGGGCTCCGGCTCCGCGGTGAGGCCCATGAGCTTGCTGTTGACGAACTTGCTGTTGGGGTCCACCACGAAACCCGAGGGCTCCCAGCCGTCACCCACGGGCACCTCCACCGTCACCTCCTTGTTCTGTCCCGTGAGCTCGAACTTCGCCAGTCCGATCCTCTTGTCGCCGCGGTTGTGGAACGACACCTCGACCTCCACGTAGCCGGGGTAGTAGATGTCGGAGTGCTGCGCCACCTTGAAGGTCAGCTTGCCATTGGCGCGATTCCAGCCGTCCGACTCGACGTACTCGTAATAGGGCCAGTTCGGCTCGCCGCTGCGCTTCACCCAGGCGTTGAAGTAGGGCGCGAGGTCCTTTCCCGACGCGATCTGCATCTCCGTGCGGAGATCGTCGATGCTCCGGGCCGTGGGCGAGGACAGGAATCTCTTGATGCCGGCGAGCACCTTGTCCTTGCCGATCAGCGGCTCCAGTTGCAGGAAGAGGATCATCGGCCCCGAGCCATACACGTTGTTGACGAAGGTGATGTAGTTGGGGGCGGGGTTGTCTTGCGGCTGCAGGTAGTAGGCCGCCCCCCGGGCCAGACGGTCCCAGTACACGCGCGTCTGCCCGGCCTCGCCACCGCGGTACTGCTCCTCATAGAGGTAGGTCATGTAATCGGCCAGGGCTTCCTTCCAGGCGAAGTCCCACTTGCTGGCCAGCGTGGTCCGGTTGCCCGCCCACTGATGCACCACCTCGTGCATGAGCGTGTGCAGGGTCATGTTGGCGTAGTCCTTGCGCAGCAGGGGCAGATCGTCGCGGAGGATGATGTTGGCCGGGTGCTCCATGCCCAACCAGTCCGTGGGCCCGCTCGCGATCCGCAGCTCCGAGCCGTAGGGCAGCGCACCCAACTGACCGGTGATCCACCCGAGGAAGTGCGAGACGTCGTCCCGGTTGAGCGCGGGGAGGAGCCGGCCGTTGGGGACCTCGTAGAACTTCACGCTCACCGGTGAGGTCAGGAACTGGGTCTCCACCCAGTTCGGGTTGGAGGCGACGGCGAAGGACGAGTAGGTGGGGGCCTTGACGTTCGCCGGCAGGTCGCACCGGGTCTGACGGTTGCTCGGCGTGGTGCGCACTCCGGGACAGAGCACGAGCTGATTCTCCGGGTGATCCACGGTGAAGGAGACGCGCGTGAGTTGATCCGCGGCGTCGTCGCACGGTCCGAACAGGTCGCACGACTCCACCCATCCCAGCAGGTACGTGAACTGGCCTCCCGAGAAGTCCTGGCGCCTGGAGAAGCCGACCTGGCTGTAGTCGTACGTCGCTTCGGGGACGGTGTAGGTGCTCTTGATGATCGACGGCCCCCGGGTGCCGTCCACATCCGAAGTGGAGCAGATGTTCAAGTGCTCATTGGACCAGTTGAAGCCCTGCAGCACGGAGGTGCCACCCCATTGCCAGGAGACGTTCTGGACGCTGGCGGGCCCGGGAATGCTGAGGCAGTCAATGGTCTCGCTCGGTTGGACCACGAGTTCCGAGCTGGCCTGCCGGCTCGTGAGATCGATGCCATATTTATACTGGAGGACGTTGTACTGGCGATCGCCGATGATCTCCTGTCCCTGGGCACCGGGCTCGCATGTCGTGTTGGAACACCCATCTCCAGGAGTGGGCTCCCTGTTTGGATCTCCGCATCCCGTGCCCAGCACGCCGCCGAGGAAGAGAACGGTGGAAAGACGTCCCCGTGCGCGGGGCTTGTAATCAGTGCTGGCAACGACCCTCATGGGTGAGTCCTTTTGAGATGGGGAAGGGTTCAGGGACTTCAAAACAGACCACCCGCCCGGGAAGGCGCACCGGGCGGGTGGGGGAACAGGAGACAGGGATGGGACTAGAGGCCCTGGACGTCGGCTTCCTCGCGGGTGGCGAGACGGTAGTGGATGTCGGCCCACTCGTTCTGGAAGCGGACGGAGCCGGTGAGCAGGCCTTCCACGTCGAAGATGTTCTCGGCCTTGTCGTGGCTGGAGGGCTGGACGTTCCAGACGTAGCCCTTGAAGCGGAAGACGTTGATGTCGGAGATGGAGACCTTCTGGCCATCGGAGGCGAGGAGGAGATCTCCGGCCTTGAGGGACTTGGCCTTCACGAGGTTGCCCTCGCCATCGACCATGGGGTGCTCGGAGGTGACCTCGAGGGTGATGCCATTGGTGAGGTGGAGGGCGAAGACATCCTCGATGGTGTCACCGGCGATATACGCCCGGATGGGCTGCTCGGAGTAGGTGGGGGCGAGCATCGTGGCCGAGGGGGTGAGGGCGGTGACGGTGGGTGCACCGGACGCGAGGGCCTCGGGGATGGGCATGTGCTTGCCGCCGAAGGACACCTTCTGGGTGGGGGTGAGGCAGCCGGTGACGCAGGTGCCCAGCTTGCTGATTTCAGTCAGGCCAATGCAGGCGGCATTGACGTCGGCGGGGATGAACCTGCTGCAGGACGAGCCGGGGATGACGCTGGGGTAGGCGTAGCAGCCCTCGAGGAAGACCTGATACTCGCCCTCGGAGTTGAGATAGGCCTCCTTGGCCGCGGAGATGAAGCCGCACTTGCGTGCCCAGGCGTTGCGGCCCTGGGCGAGGGTGGCGTTGGTGAGCTGGTCGTCCAGGGTGCAGCGGGTGGCGAGCTGGGCCATCGCGGGAGAGGAGATGCCCACGAAGGCCAACACGGCGACGAACATCGATGCTCTCATCTTGTATCTCCTTTGATTACGAATTACTCGATTTACTGTTTTTGTTTTTTAGACGGGGAAGGAGCCGGTCCGGGGTGCCGCCGGCCCCGGCGGCGAGGCCGGGGCCGGTGGACGGGGGGCGGGGGACTACAGGCCGCCGACCTCGAACTCGTCACGCAGGGACAGACGGTAGTCGTCCGCCGCCCACTCGTTCTGGAAGCGCACCGAGCCGGTGAGGAAGCCCTCGGCGCTCATGACGTTCTCCGCCTTGTCGGTGCTCTGCGGACGCACGTTCCAGACCTGGCCCTTGAAGTTGAACACGGTCACCTCGGAGAGGGTGAGCGCCTTACCATCCGCGCCCATGAGCGTGTCGCCCGCCTTCAGGGTCCGCGCCTTCACCATGGTGCCATCGTTCAGGAGCATGGGGTGCTCGGCGGTGACCTCGAGGCTG
Organism: Cystobacter fuscus DSM 2262; assembly: GCF_000335475.2. NCBI lineage: Bacteria > Pseudomonadati > Myxococcota > Myxococcia > Myxococcales > Archangiaceae > Cystobacter > Cystobacter fuscus. Next base: position 51,385 of record NZ_ANAH02000028.1, read on the forward strand.
CGCCCCTCGCGGGTCTTGAGCAGGAAGATGTCCTCCTGCGTGTCACCCGCCACATAGGCGCGGATGGTCTGGTTGGCGAAGGACAGCAGGCCCGGCTGCGCCGCGGGCGTGAGGGCCGTCACTTCCTTCATGCCGTTGGCGTAGGCCTCGGGCACGGGCAACTGGCGGCCCGCGAAGTCCACGCGCTGGGTGGGGGTGAAGCAGCCGGTCACGCAGCTGCCCAGCTTGACGAGGCCGGCGATGCACGCCGCGGCTTCGTTGTCGGGCACGTACTGGGCACACGTGGAGCCGGGCTGCACCGTGGGGTAGCTGGCGCAGGCGTTGGTGTAGACCTGATACTCGTTCTCCGAGTTGAGGAACGCCTCGCGCGAAGCGGAGATGTACCCGCACTTGCGGGACCAGGCGTTGCGGCCCTGCGCCGAGGTGGTGGTGGTGAGCTGGTCATCCAGCGAGCAGCGGGCGCTGAGCTGGGCCACGGCGGAAGTCGAGAAGCCCGTGACGACGAGCATGAGCGCGGAAAGGATGTTCTTCATGTCTCTTCCTTGTGTGGGTGTTGGGTGTGGGGTGTTGCACTTCGTCCGAGGCGCCGCCTACTGCACGCCCGCGGCGCTCCAGGCGTCACGCACGGCCTGCACCACCGTGGCGTCGTAGCGGTCCTGCGCCGCCTGGACGGTCCAGGCGCGCGCCTGGGACATGGTGGTGGTGGAGGTGAAGTAGTTGGCGTTCGCGTGGTACCAGGTCTGCGCCGCGCGGTTCATGCCCACGCCGGTCACGTTGACGCCCGTCTTGCCGCGCGGGTGCGTGCCACCGGTGACCAGCAGCTTGAACACCAGGTTGGGGATGCCGGAGTTCCAGTGCACGCCCCCGTTGTCGGAGGTGCCCGTGTAGCGCTCGGGGTAGTAATCCTTCGACGAGCCGTCCTGCGTGGGGTTGTTCATGTAGCGCAGCGCGTCCCCACCGATGCCCGGCGTCCAGATGTACTCGCCGATCTTCCAGATGTCCGCGTCGACGGCGCCCCCGCGCGACCAGCTCGAGCAGAAGGCCGCGGCGACGTCCGACATGCTCTCGTTGAGCGCGCCCGACTCGTTGCGGTAGGCGAGGCCCGACTCGTACTGCGTCACGCCGTGGGTGAACTCGTGCGCGACCACGTCCAGGTCCCGGCCCAGCTCGCCCGAGTTGGCGTTGTCGCCGTCCCCGAAGGTGATCTGCACGCCATCCCAGTACGCGTTGACGTAGCCCTGGCCGTAGTGGACGGTGCTCTGGATGCGCGAGCCGCGGTCGTCGAACGAGTCACGCCCGAACAAGGTGTCGTAGCAGTTGTAGGTCGTCCCGATGTGGTTGTAGTTGGTGTCGACGTGGTTGTCGCCCGTGGCGCCGCCGCCCTCGCTGCGGCGCAGCGTGCCCGGCGTGCTCCAGTCGTTGTTGGCCGAGTAGAGCGCCCGGTTGATGGAGTGCAGCTGCGGGCGCACGTCGAGCACCTCGCCGGACAGGGCGCTCACATAGACCAGGTCGCGCGCGGGCTGGCCCTCGCGCATTCCCACCACCGTCACCTCGTAGGCCGGGGACAGCTCGCCCTGGGCGCTCAGGAAGTAGACCGGGCCGGGCGTGCCCTGCGCGGTGAGGGTGGCCGTGCCGTCCACGGCGGCCCGCGCGGCGGCCTCGGGGGACACCCGCTTGAGGGTCGTCGGCTCGCTGGCGCCGCGCGCGTTGCCATTGGCCGCGAACACCTCTCCCGCCTTGTTGACGTGGAGCAGGAGCTCTCCGCCCACCACGCGCAGGCCGTTGCGCGTCTGCTCATAGCGCGCGTGGGTGAAACCGAGGTCATCCGTGCGCACCGAGCGGAGGTTCAGCTCCTTCGTGCTCAGGCGGAACGCCGGGGCGACCCGGTCGAGCACGGGCCGCAGCGCCTGGTGGGCGAGCTCACCCGAGACGCGCAGCCCCGGGGCGGTGAAGGAGGTGTCCACCTTGCCGAAGTTGCCGCGGATGAAGGTGGGCACGTTGCCCGGACCCATGTCCACCACTTCCACCTTGCCCAGCGCGCTCAGGGCCGCCTGGACGTCGTCACCGGCCTGCTGCTGCACCGGATCGGCCGGGCTCGCGTCCTTCTCCGGGGCGCCCCCACACGCCGCGCTGAAAGCCACACAGCAAGCTCCGATGAGTCCCTGCTTCCAATTCTGGATCACTGACTGCTCCTTGCGTCGAGAGGTACAACGTTGCCTTGCCGCCACGACGAACTCGTGAAACGGGCGCACCCGTGCCGTCTCCGGCCCGACCGGTGTGCGCCCGAGTGTTTTCAAGGGGGAATCCGGTGCATGTCTCCCTTTCGCCCCGGACCGGGGCGGACGAGCGGAGACAAGAGGGGACCGGCTTACAGCTGCGTCTACACGACTTCGACTGCCAGATGCGTCCTCAGAGGTGCCGCGTCAGCTGTTTCACCTCGTCCATGCTCGCGCCCGACTCGGACAGTCCCGCGAGGAGGGCCTCGCGCAGGAGGCTCTTCAACTTCGGGTTGTCGAGCTGGGCGTAGGAGTCCACCGCGAGCTGCCGATCCAACTGGGCCAGCCGGAAGAGCAGATCGAACTTCTCCCCCACCAGCCCCTTCTTCGCGGTGTCGGACAGCGAGCTGTCCACCGGCTCCATCAACAACGCCACCATGGTGTCGCGCGCGCTGGCATCCTTGGGGGCCAGCGAGTGGAGCATGTCGATCATCGACATGCGCTCGAGCACCGCCTCTGGCTTTCCATGCATGAAGGAGGTGCCCGCGGGCAGCTCGGCCAGGGGCGTGGGGTCCGTCAGCTCCTCCTTCAGCGCGGCGAGCTGCGCCGGGCCGCCGTGCGCGAACTCCTCCAGGAACTTCTCCTCGCGGAAGAAGGCATTGAAGCGCCCGTGGCGGAACTTGTTCGCCGCCTGGCGCACCGCCTCGCGGCGCTGGGCCATCGTCGGCTCCTGCCCCGCCGCCACCTCCGTCGTCGGGGACGCCGTGGCCAGTGAGGGGACGGTGTTTCCCGGGGAGGAGGCGCTTGCCGCGGAGGCGGCCGGCGAGACCGGAGCGGAGCGGGCTCCCGTGGCCGTGCCCCGGGCGGCGTTCGTGGCCCGTGCTCCGGGGGTGGACGGCGTGCCGGACTCGCCGGCGGCCGGAAGCTCTCCGGACGTCGGCGCCAGCCGGGTGAAGAGGGCATAGGAGCCCGCGCCCGCGAGGACGAGGATCGCGAGGCCCGGACCGCCCCAGCGGCTCCAGCGCAAGCGCGGCGTGGCGTTCTGGTTGTCGTGTCGTGCGTTCACCTGGACAACTCCTTCTTCAATGGCTCGAGCGCGGGGAGGGAGTCGCGTGGAAGTCAGAAGTGCCAACGGGGCGGCGCGGCCTCTCTGAGCGCGCCGAAGAATCTCCGATTGACCACCCGGTTCTCGGGATCCACCGTCACCTGGACCACGGGCTCGGGGAAGGGCTCCGGGGGGGTGACGAGCGTGGCGCTGGTGGGCGCGAGCCCGTAGTCGACGAGGATGTCCCGGGTTTGCGTCGCGCCCTGGACCCGCACCTTCACCTTCACCGGGTAGATGCCGCCCTCGTAGGTCTGCTGGGTGACGGCGAGGGTGAGCTGCCCCGTTTCCTCGTCCCGCGTCGGCTCCACGTCGAAGTAGGGCCAGTCCGGCTCGTTGCTGCCGTGGATCCACGCGTCGAAATAGACGTCCAGTGAGCCCGGTGCCAGGTGGGCGCCCTGCTCCAGGGACTCGTGCAGGTGCTGGGTGGTGCGCGCGCCGGGCGCCGCGAGGAAGTGCTGGATGCCGCGCAGGACGTCCTCCTGGCCCCCGGGCAGCAGCTCCTCGAGCTGCAGGAAGAGGAGCATCGGCCCGGTGCCATACACGTCCGCGGCGAACGTCAGGAAGGGGGCGGGCTGGTCCTCCGGCCTCGGATAGAACATGGCCGAGCGGGCCAGCCGGTCCCAGTAGGCGCGCGTCCTGGCCGCGTCCTGGGGCCAGTGCCGCGCCTCGTAGACATAGGTCAGGTACTCGGCGATGGCCTCCTTCCAGGCGAAGTCATAGGCCTCCGCCATGGTCGTGCGGTTGCCCGCCCACTGGTGGGCGATCTCGTGCATCAGCGTGTGCCGGGTCTGGTCGGCGTACTCGCTGCGCAGCTCGGGCAGCGCCTCGGACAGGATGATGTTGCCCGGGTGCTCCATTCCGAGGAACTCCGTGGGGGCCCCCGCGACGCGCAGGGTGTCTCCGTACGGCAGCGGGCCGAGCAGTCCGGTGATCCACTCCAGATAGTCCGCGAAGACGGTCGGCTGGAGCGCGGGGGCGAGCAAGCCCCCGGGCCCCTCGAAGAACTCGAGCCGGTAGGGGCCGGCTTCCGCGAACGTCGTGCGCACCCAGGAGGGATTGGAGGCGATGGCGAAGGAGGAATAGGTGGGGGCCTGCTGCAGGAGACTCCCGCAGCGCGTCAGGGTATCACTGACGTTCAGCCGCGTGCCCGGGCACAGGACGACGTCCGCGGCGTCGTGCTCCACCTCGTAGCTGAAGGTCGCGAGCTGGCCGGGGGCGTCGTCACAGAGCCCCAGCCGGTCACACTGCTCGACCCAGCTCATGAGGTACGAAGCGAGCTGGCCCTTGCGGTCCCTCCGCTGGGAGAAGCCCACCTGCGTATAGTCATACGTCGCCACCGGGACAGGGATGTCCGCCTCGATGACGAGCGGTTGATTCGGGAGGGTGGGGCCGCAGATGCGCCAGGCGCCGGTGAGCGCCTCGACGTGGGTGGCGGCCGCCCCATTCCACTTCACCTGGGTGATGCCTGGCGGACCCTTCAAGACGGTGCAGTCACCGCCCGAGGCGGGCACCTTCAAGAACAGGCGCGAGTGGGCCGGGTGCGGCGTGTCGCCCGTGGGCCGCAGGTCGAAGCCGTAGTGGTAATGGAGCACCCGCGCGGTGAAGTCGACGGAGGACGGCGGGGGCTCGGTGCCCTCCGGCTCCGTGGGCGGGGGCTCGCCGGGCGGCGTGGGAGGGGTCGTCTGGGGCTGTTCGTTCCCACTCTGGACCGCCCCGGGCTCGGTGACGGGCGGGGCGGGCTCCTCACAGCCGCCCAGGAGGCCCGCGGTCCCCAACACCAACCCCATCAGACAGACAGACGCCTTTCCCTGACGCATGGCCTCGCTGCACCCCCGCGCGAATCGCATCGACGGTGCCCTTCAAGAAAGACAAAACGCAGCGGCGAGCCCATCCCGTGGGTCCGCCAAGAGACGATGCTCTCGCCAGATGTTCATGACCTGATCATGAAGGGTCACCACCACCGCCAGCACCCCACTGCACGCGCCGTGTCCCACCCGGGCAGAAACCTTGAAAACCGGGGTTAAAATATGTTCCCTGTTCTACACCATTAAAATTGTAAATCAAGACTCCCCGGGCTTTTTTTCTCATTTTCCAGTGGAGTTGAAGTCCCCGTCCCTGCTTCCCGTGCGGCGGGCTGTGGACTGGGAAGCAACACTTCGCGTGCGAGCGGGCGTGCGCTGGATGAGAGGGCTTTCGCCACGGAAGGATTCACGCGGCGGGACAGCCTCGTGCTCGAGGCCGCCGCGCCCCCTCCCAGCATGGACGGAGCGCGGCGGGCCGGGTGAAGCGGGGACTCAGCCGCAGATGCCCAGGGGCTGGGAGCCGCCGAGGTCGAGCAGCGACCAGTTGCGCGTGATGCCCGACCAGCTCGCGATCGTCACCCGCCAGGTCTTCTTGATGAAGAGGATCTTCAGCTTGGCGTACAGCTTCAGGGTGCCCGAGAGCGTGTTCAGCTCGAGGTTCGACTTGAGCTTCCAGTCCAGCGTGCAGATCGGCCAGAACAACTCACCCGAGGAGGGCAGGGTGGCGTTGACGAGGGACAGGGCGCCCTCCAGGCCGAAGGCGAGGATGATGACATCCACGGCGGCGGAGGCGTTGACGTTGGCCCAGCCGCCCGGGATCGCGCTGAGCTTGGCGACCGTCGGGCCAATCTGACCCGTCACGGCGAGCTTGACGCCGCCGGCGAGCGAGGCCTTCACCGAGATGGGCACGGGGCCCACCATGAAGCGCTTGGTCGCGGAGAAGAAGGTGCGGCTCCAGTTGATGGGCGTGGGCGAGTAGGTGGCGTAGAGGTTGGTGGACCAGATCTGCTGTCCCACCGCGTACAGCGCCGCGGTGCCACTGTTGTCGCCGCCCTGCTGCCCGGAGATGTTGGCCCGGCCCAGCACGAGCTCCTTCTCGTACGAGAACGCGGTGCCGAAGACCTTGCCCTCGGCCACCGCGTCGACCTTCTTGTCCTGGCTCGTCGTCGCCGTCTCGGCGGTGACCGTCGCGTTCAGCGAATAGCCCGCGCCGAACACGCTGTTGCCGAACCGCTCGATGCGCGTGTAGGTCTTGTTGAACGTCTGGTTGGGATTGGTCCAGGGCAGGAACTCCAGCGGCCCCGGCACCATGTGCTGGTTGGCCTCGGGAATCAGGCCCTGATCGACGCTCACCTCGTAGGTGTAGTCGCTCGGGTCATAGCTGAGCGTGCCACCCGTGCGATTGCGCTCGTCCACGGCGATCGCGTTCTGCTCACCGGGCGTGTACATCCCGTTGGGGTCGAACGGGGCCACCGTGGACTCCCACGGGTAGGCGGGGTTGTCGTTCATGATGTAGCCCGGCGCCAGCGTCGTGGCCGGGTACTTCTGCGGCTGGATTGTATAGGTGGTGGGATCCGTGAAGCTCTGGGCGGCGGCGATACCGGGAGCAGCAACAGCGACCAATGCGAGGGTGCGCAGCGTTTTCATGCTCATGGGCATCCTTCAATGTGGGTGGGAGGACTACGCTTCGATTGAAAGCCGCCCGCCTATTACTTCATTTATTAGAAAATAACAATTAACCGAATAGACAATTTTTCATGACCCGTGGTGATTCCCCGCGTAGGCACCAAGGCCCGGAAGCCCGGGCCGGAGGCGAGCCATGGAATGGGGGCGGCTCAGTGGGCTGGGGAGTCTGGCGGGAGGGGGGAGGGGGCCGTGGGTGTATTGAGGAAGACCGCGGCCATCCGCCGGAGTTCAGGATGGGGCTCGTTCTGGCTGGCCCATTGCAACAACAGCAGGGCTTCCGGCGCGGCGCCCCGCACGGTGCCCAGCAGATTGATGATGTCGGAGCGGACTCCGTCCGAGGCATCCTTCTGGAGGGCCTGCCTCAGCACGGGGAGCAGCGTGCCGAGGGGACGGAAACCACAGGCGAAGACGGCGCCGCGGCGCACCTGGGTGGCGGGATCCGTGAGGAGCCGTTCGGACAGGAGCCGGTCGGCCTCGGGCCCGGGGATGTTGCGCAGTGCTTCCATGGCGGCCACGCGGACCTGGATGGCATTGGAGCGGAGCGCCTCCCGGATCGTGTCCAGGGCGTCGGGTGCCCGGGTATTGCCGATGGCCCGCAGGGCCAGGGCCTGTTGTTCCGGGGTGGTGGCCGAGCGGTAGTTGTTCTTCATCTCATGGACGAGCGCCTCCGCGCCGCGTGCGTCGTCATCCGTCATCTGGTACGCCGCGTTGCCAAAAGCCAATGACGCGGTGTCCCGCAGCATCGCGTCCTGGTCGCGCGTCAGATGGCGCAAGGCATCCACCCCCTCGCGGTTGGGCTCGCCCGCCATGCCCAGGGCGGACACCGCGTCCATCCGGACATCATGGGCGAGGGATGAGTCTCCACTGGCGGTCGCCAGGGAATGGATGGCCTCCGGGGTGCTGGCCGCCGAGAGGGCACCCAGCATGGGACTGGCGGCGAGCTGGGGCATTCCCGAGCGCAGGATGTCCGGAACCTTCAGCGCCTCGCCAGGCTGGAGCATGAAGAGGGCCCGGAGCTGCTCCATCACCTGGGTGCGCGCATCGTCCCGCGCCTTCTCCTCCGCGGGCAGCGAGCGCAGCGCCTGGATGAGTTCATCGAAGGTTCGATTGCCGAGGATCTGCCGGTAGTGCTCCAGGGGATCCTGCGCGCGGCCCTGGAAGGTGGCCATGGTGGCGGTGCTCAACAGGCCCCGGCGGGCCTCGAGCGAGCCTTTCAGCGTCGCGTCCATCCGGCGCTCCAGCAGACGCAGGCTCAGCTCGAGATCGTTGAACACCCGAGGCATGCCCTCGCCCGTGTCCACTTCCAGGTGCTCCTTGTCCTGGAGGGATTGGGTCCAGATGTCCTCGCCCAGCTCGAACACCGCGCTCATATACGTGGTGGTGTGGACGTCCGAGCCCATGGGCTGGAGTCCCTGGGGCGTGGTCAGGTGGGTATACACCTGCTTCTTCTTCTCGAAGCGGTTGTTGCCCTGACGCACGTACACCGCCACGTACTGGCCGGTGGTGTCGAGCTCGTCGCTGCGCCAGGCCTGGGTGAGCTGTCCCGGCACCACGAACTGCGAGGACGCCACGAGCGTGCGGAGGATGCCGCGCGTCAGGTCATCCACCGGCTCCTCGAAGTGGGTGAGCGCCACCGCGCCCGACTTGTCGAGCGTCAGGAAGAAGGGCAGCTCCAGCGCGGCCGTCATCGTGCGCCGCACGTCGGGGGGCAGCGCGTCGTTGCCCTCGACGCTCAGCTGGAACGTGGATGTCTGGAGGTTCACCCGGACATGGACGCGCTCGGCCTCCACCGCCACCACCCCCACGCTCCATTCTCCCTGGAGCGTCAGGTGCATTCCGGGGAGGGAGGGCGCGCCCGCCGGCTGTTTGCTGTTGCCGAAGGAGACCTTCTGCTCCGTGCTCAGCGCGTAGCGGTAGAGCATTCCGGGGGTCCACACGCGCAGTCCATCCGCCTTCGGCGCGGCGAGGCCCGAGACGACGGTGGGCTGGGCGGGCGATGCGGCGGACGCGGTGGCCTGTTCCACGCGCGGCGCTGGCGTGTCACTTCCGGGTTGCCGCCACCAGACCACCCCCAGCCCCATCAGCATGAGGATGACGGCGACCGACGACACCAGAGCACGTCGAAACTTCCACGGCATGAAACCCCCGGGATATCTACCGAGCATTGTTTAGCACGGATACCGGGCGTATTACCTGCCCCCTCCCGTTTTCATTGCATCCGCCGACTCCACCAGCCTGACTGGCCAGGGTGCCTCGCGGGAGTGTATTCGCCAGACACGGCGTGTACGGGAAGGCGTTGGGTTGAAATTTTACCGTGACGCGCGAATTCAGGTGCCCTTGGCTCATGGAGGGCGAATCAGACAATCGCCTCCGTCTCGGTGTTGTCCAGTCTCCCCGTCGCGCGAATTCCTCTCATCTCACGCCACGGCCGTGGGGTCGGAGCCAGGGGGCCGACCCCTTGCTTTTTCAGGAGATAGGGCGTTGAGGGGCCCTGTCGTCGCCGCTCACCGCGTTCGTCCGGGCTCGCATGCGTGGTGTTCGCCATGGCCGCGGCGCTCGCCCCCACGCCCTGAGGCCCCGAGAGGCAACGCCTGGGCCTGCCCCGTCATCGAGGCAGGCCCCAGGGCGAATCAGGCATTCGCCTTGGTGTCACCCTCGTGCGCGCCCTTGACGAGGATGCGCTTGGGCTGCACTTCCGGCTTCTTGGGCACCACCACGTTGAGCACGCCGTCCTTGAGGTCGGCCTGGACGTGCTCCGCGTCGATGCCCTCCGGCAGGGAGAAGGAGCGCGAGAATGAGCCGAAGCCGCGCTCGTAGACGAAGTGCGTCTCCCCCTCGTCCTTCTTCTCCTCGTGGCGCTGGCCGGAGAGGGTCAGCCGGTTGCCGGTGAGGGAGATGTTGAGGTCCTCCTGCTTGACGCCGGGGAGGTCCGCCTTGAAGACGTACGCGTCCTTGGTCTCCTTCACCTCGAAGGCGGGGAGGAAGCCCGTCACGGCGCCACCGCCCGGCACGCCCCGGGACAGCTCCCGGAAGGGGTCCCACTGCAGGAAGTCCCTCATCACCTCGAAGGGGTCCACTCCACGGTTCTGGCTGAGACCCCGGTCCGTGTTGTTCCGACGAATGAGCGACATATCCCAATACCTCCTGGATGGAATGCGGTTGATTGTTGTTCGTGAAGGGCGTCCGAGAAGGTCATCCCTCGCGGAAGCACTCTCTCTTTGCTTCTAATCTAACCAGCTCGCGGCGTTGTCCAGTCGCTCCGGCGAGCCAATCCCTCTCACTTCAGGCCGCGGCCGTGCGGTGCATGAGGACAATCCCCCGCGGACCGACAGCCATTCTCGGCTGGGACAAACGACGGCAGCTGGGGCAGTAGCCCCACACCTGTCCCGGCGTCTTGCGCACGCTCAACGCGCCGCCGCAGCTGGGGCAGCCCCCACCCACGCTCAGATCCGCCATCTGCTGTTCCGAATCCGTCTTCACCTCGAGCATCGGTACCTCCTACGCCCTCACCAGTAACGCAGCGCCGAGGTCTGGCAACTGTCCACGTGCCGACAGGGCCAGGTGTTCCGGGCGTCGCGGTACCGAGTGGCGTAGGGTCGCCTGCTCGTAGGGAATCCGTACAGGCGAGCGGCCCTCGGGGGAGCACGCCCCTCCCCCGGGGGGACGCTCAGTTGAAGCTCAGCGCGCTGTCCTCGGCGTTGCTGACCTTCTGGCCCTCGAAGTCGATCGTGAAGTGCCCACTCGGCCTGGCCGAACCGAGTCCCTTGAAGATCGCGAACACCTGCTTGAACTGGCGCTGGAACAGCACCTGGACGGCATTCTGGTCCGAGGGCTTCCCGCCAATCTCGAGGATCTCCTCCGGGCTGGCCGGGAACGCGCCCATCAACACCTTGTACTGGCTCACGCGCTCGGCGCCCATGTCGCGAAGCGCCAATTCGCCCGCGTACACGGTGCGGTGGAAGTCACCATGAAACTCATAGGCGGAGATCCTGGAGAAGTCGTCCAGTTTCAAGCCCGCGGCGCTGGCGAGCTTGTTGGCCTTGGCGGTGGCCTCGGCCCAGTCGGCACTCAACTGGCTGGCCGGAACCACTGCCGCGGTGGCCGTGCCCTTGGCCGCGCAGGCCGCGCTGATTGGCACGATGCCCGGTGCCTCCTCGAGCTGCGCCAGGGTGACCTGGGTCCGAAGCTGCGAGAGGATCAGCATCTGCTTCGCGTCCAATGACGTCGCCGCTTCCTTCATCTCGCACGGCCAGTACTCGTCCAAGAAGCGCAGGCGCGACAGTTCGCCGAAGTAGTAGCGCGTGAATTCGCCGTAGGACCGGGTGTCCAGGATGGCGCGGTTCCATCGCCTGGCCACATCACCGCTGGCGGTGCTGCCCTGCAGGTAGTCGTGCTCGGCCTGGTAGAGCGGGAACAGCTCGTCATGGCGCGCTACCGAATCCAGGCCGATGGTCCGCACATCGACCGTCTCCTTGTCCGTGTAGGTGACGAGCTTGTAGGCCGCGCCGTACACGGCCAGGGACGGCGACTGGACATTGACGAGGAAATGACCGGCCGCGTCCTGGTAGTCATTGGTGCCGTTGAAATGCATGTGGCCGCCGATATGCAGTCGCAGGCCGGTGGAGGCCAACGCCGCCGTGGTGGCCGCTTCCGGGACTCGGGCGGTCTGGAAGGCGCCGGGCTTGAACACCGCCTTCATCGCATCGGTCTGGTTGGCATAGAAGTCCATGGTCGGATAGTGCGAGAACGCCATCAGGTGCTTGCCCTGGGCCCCGGCGCGCTCGGCCACCGACTTGATCCAATCCATCAGGTGCTTCTTGTGCGTCAGCACCTTGTTCCAGCCCGCGTTGCCGGCGCCATCGAAGCCCTTGGCGGCCTTCGGGTTGGCCGGGTCGAACTTGCCGTTGGGGATGAAGACGTTGGCGTCGATCGACAGCAGCCACAACCCCGGGACCGGCTCCACCAGGTAGCTGGAGTCGATGATGTTGCTGCACCGGGTGTAGGCCCTGCCCAGCTCGGCTTCGCCAGCCGCCTTGTAGCTGCCGCCCTCGCCTTCCGCGCACATCTCGAACTGACGATTCTTCAGCTCGGCCTGGATGACAGCCTCTTCATGGCTGTACCCGCCGTCCTTGTACTGGCTGAAGGGCGTTTCCCAGTACAGGTCCGCCTTGTTCGGCATGAAGCCGAAATCACCCAGCGTGGCGAGCAACTTCTCGTAGCCCTGCTCCATCAATTCCTGGGTGCAGACCACGCTCGGGTCATTGGCGATGCAGGCGGCATTGCCAGGAGCGTAGACCTTCTGCTCCTTGCCCTCCCGGGTCAGGAAGTCGTTCTTGCCGGCCTCCTCATCGTCATGGGGCTCGTTGGGATCGTGGTTGCCGGGCGCGAGGAAGAAGCGCATGCCCTTGGCCTGGTACTCATGCAGGATGTCGGCGAGCCCGTTGACGTTGATGGGTTGGGCATCGTCGGAATAATCGCCAGGAAGCGCCACCAGCCGTACGCCTTTCGCGTACGCATCGTCCAGCGCGGCGCGGAAGGCGAAGGAGTTCTCGTTGAACAGGCGGGTCGAGGTCAGCTGCGCATACATGGTGCGGATGGTCGCGTTCTTTCCCTTCTGGGTCGGGATGCCCGCGAACCGCGCGCTCTTGAAATCGCCATAGACGTTGGCGAAGTGCACATCCGACATGAAGGCGACGCTGGGGCTGCCAGCGGGCGCTTGCTGTTCTGGCGGAGGGGCGTCGTGGTGGCACGCGGACAACGACAGTGCCGCCAGCATCGCCGCGCCGACGTGTGCCGGGCGCGACCTCATCTTGATTCCCATGCCTGAACTCCGTGTGAAGAATAGTTCGAATCCAGGCCCACACCCTTGCATCAAGACCATGGCCTATTGATTACATGTCGGTGACATATCGGTTACCCGCCGAGGGCGGGTATGATCCAGGGCATGGCGAACATCGCGATCATTGGCGCGGGCCAGGCCGGGCTCTTCCTCGGCTTTGGCCTGCTCGAGGATGGACACGACGTCACCCTGTTCTCGGACCGGACTCCCGACGAGATCCTCAATGGTCGGCTGCCCTCGGGCATGGGGCTCTTCGAGGACGCGGTGAAGAAGGAAGCCGCGCTGGGGCTCACCTTCTGGGAAGACGTGATGACGCGAGGCGAAGGCGCCATCCTCGAGCTGATCAACCCCGATGGCTCGGTCGGACTGCACATCGCCCCTCCCGTACCACGGCCACACCGGAGCGTGGATCAGCGGCTGAAGAACTCACGGTGGATGCGGGAGCTGGAGCGCCGCGGCGCGTCCGTTCGCGTCGTCCCCCTAGCGAATCCGGAGCAGCTCGATGCGCACGTGGCCGGCTTCGACCTCGTGCTGGTCGCCACCGGCAAGGGCGCTCTCTCCACCCTGTTCCCGCGAGACGCGAGGCGGAGCCCCTTCGACAAGCCCCAGCGTCACATCACCTGCTTCCTCGTGAAGAACTTCCGGCCCGAGCTGCGCAGCGGGACCATCCGCGTCCTGCCGGGCCTGGGCGAGGTGGTCATCACCCCGTTCTACAGCCGGGAGAACCTCAAGGCGCGCGTCCTCCTCATCGAGGGCATTGCCGGCGGGCCGCTCGATTATCTCTCGCGGGCGCTATCGGGCCGCGAGCTGCTGGAGGAGTGCAAGCAGACCCTGACCAGGTTGCTCCCCGGGCAGCTCGAGGACCTGCGGGAGGCGGAGCTGTCCTCCGAGCAATGCTGGCTGCGCGGCGCCCTCACGCCCACCGTGCGCGAGCCGGTGGGCCGATTGGCCTCGGGCAGGGTGGTGCTCGGCCTGGGAGATGCCCTCATGCTGCATGATCCGCTGGCCGCGCAGGGCGGCAACAACGCGACCCACATGGCGGACTTCTACCGGACTCGCATTCGCGAGCACGCCGGGCAACCCTTCACCGCGGAGTGGATGCAGCGGACCTTCGATGACTTCTGGCTCGCCTATGGCCAGTACGCCATGGGCGTGACGGCTGGCCTGCTCATGCCTCCGGCGCCCCACCAGCAGGCGGTGCTCGTCTCGGCGCACCAGGTGCGCGCGGTGGCCGAGGCGTTGATCGACGGCCTGTATGATCCCAGGGCCCTCTTCCCCTGGTTCGTGGACCCCGCCGTCACCCGCGACTTCCTGCAAGCAAAGGGCGTCCCACCGGCGCTGCTGGCGCGGTTCTGGTGAGGGTGCGGCAACCGCATCCCCGGCCCGAGCACTTCAAGAGGAGCCCGAGGCCATGGGGCTATGCCGCCACGCGTCAGGACTCCCGCACAGGCCTTCCAGACCGCCAGGCCCACTCTCGGCCCCAGGTAGAAAATTTCCAAGAAAGCGAATAAAACAGCTATGACGTTTGTGGCGGTCTAAGCCGTTATTTTTCGTTTAACCCGGTTGTGCCAGTTGCTGCCTCTGTAGTGACAAAGGGTTCGAGAAGGTGCGTGGCCTGCACTCGAGGCGACGCGCCGTACCGCACAACTCGAAGGAGGCGAAATGTTCAACCGTGGGATGCGTCATGCGGCTTTTCTTGCCTTGGGTTTGTTGAGCTCCGCGTGTGGAGATCAAGAGGCGGCAACGGAGCACGAGCGCGAGTTGGAAAACGACGCCGTGTACAACTCACAGTACCCCCAGGGTCAGTCTTTCCAGGTGCGGCTGGCCGGCCTGAAAGACCCCGTCACGGCGGTGCTCAAGGGTGACCATGCCTTTGTCGGCGACCAGGTGATCGGTCAGGTCTCTGGCACGCAGGTGCTCAGCGTGGACAAGCAGGTGCTGTTGGAGCTGGATGGTGAAGCGCGAGTCAGGGCCATGGGCTCTGGCATCGTCAACGCCACCGGTCAGAAGTGGCCAGGGGGCGTGATTCCGTACGAGATCGATCCCGCCGCGTCGGCGGCGACGCGTACGGCTTTCGAGGGCGCCAAGGCCGACTACCACGCGAAGACCTCCATCCGCTGGGTTCCCCGGACCAATCAGGCCGATTACGTTCGGATCGTTACCAGCGACGGATGCTGGAGCTACGTCGGCAAGATCGGAGGACGGCAGGACTTGTCGCTGGGCAACGGCTGCGGTGTGAATCCCGCCCGGCACGAGCTCGGCCACGCGGTCGGGCTGGCGCACGAGCAGGTGCGTCAGGATCGCGATTCATGGGTCACGGTCAACGCGGGCGGCAGCCAGAACGCCATCGATTGGGGGTCGGCGGGCACGCCCATCGGAGCGTATGACTTCGAGTCGATGATGCACTACCGCAACTACTTCGTGAACGGCCGTTGGGATTACGTGCCCAAGAATGGCTTTCCGCCCGAGTGGGTTGGCAACGACCGCGTCAACACCTTCACCGCTGGCGACCTCGGGGCCATTAGCGCCATCTACGGTGGTGGCGCAACCACTGGAGTCTGCTTCTACTCTGACATCGACTACAAGGGCGCGAGCTTCTGCGCGACCAGCGACAGCTCTTGGGTCGGGACGGAATGGAACGACCGCATCTCCTCGGTCAAGGTGAGCCCTGGCTTCGAGTTCACGTTGTTCAATGACCTCAATTTCGGCGGAAATGGTCTGGGGTGTGGTTGTGACATTCCCAACCTGGTGACGCACAACTTCAACGATCTCACCTCTTCGTTCCGGATCAAGCGGCAGTAACGAGACCCCTCGTCCGGGCCCGGGCCGCCCAGCGGCCCGGGCGCTTCACAGGACATCCATGGTGGGGAATCTCGCGCTCGCGCGAATGCATTCCCACAGGAAGCAGGCCAGGCCGAGGTCTCCGGTCCACAAGGAGTAGCGTCGGCGTCCCAGCCGGGCGGCCTCGGCCTCGCTCTGCTGGATGGCGTGCATGGCGAAGGAACGTGCTCGAGCGAGCCATTCGTCGTCACCGGTCCGCTCGAAGAGCTTGAGGAAGGCATAGGCGTTTCCCGCGGTGCCGTGGCAGAGGTTGGCGCCCTTGGCCAGCGGGCCCGCGGTCCAGGTCAGCTCACCCGCTCCGAGCAGCAGCTCGTCGACGGGCGCATCCAGGGCCGACAAGGCCGTCACCATGCCGGGGGCGCCATGGCAGTGCTGCACCAGCAGCGGCGCTCCGGAACGCCGCGCTCCGGTCCGGGGAGCCCAATTGATTCCGTGAGCGCTCCGGATCGCGGTCGCTTCCAGGGTCCTCGCGATACGTGATGACAGCGATGCCCATTGCCCGGGTTCCAGGAGTTCGCGCCCCTGGAGCAGGGCGAAGGCGTTGCCGGCGAAGCCGTGCACCGGTCCCAGGTATTGCGCGCGCTCCCCGTACAGGGTCTGCGTCCAGATATCCGCGCCGAGGCTTTCGTCCCGTTGAAAGGACGCCTCCAGCGCCCGTGCGCCCGCGCGGTAGAGGTCCGCCCAGCGTGCCGAGCCGCTGGCCCGGTAGAGCGCCAGCGCCGCCAGCATCGTCCCCGGCGCTCCCCACATCAGCTCCAGCGCCGGGTCCTCCGTGTTCTCCGCGATGGCCTCGGCCAGGGCGGACAGGACCGGTTCGGATGGCGCCGTCTTCCACCAGGTGAAGAGAACGCCCGCGTCCCCCAGCAGCCATGAGCGCGTCTGCCAGCCGGTCCCCAGCATCCTGCGCCACGCCTCGGACTCGAACAGCCACCGGTTGCGGCGCTGGATGTCGAGGAGGTGGTCCGCGAAGGAGGGGCCGGGGCCCACCGCGCCCTCGCGCGCGAGATGCTCCAGTCCCCAGATGACGCCCGCCGCGCCGAAATAGAGGGACGCCTGTGGGCCGGGAGGGTCATCGGGCTCCGCGTCGTTGGGGTGGATCGGCCACAGGCCATCAGGTGTGAACGTGTCGCGCGTCTCCTGGACGATTTGGTCGATGGCGGCGCGCGCGATGGCGGCATCCCACGCCGCGCCAGCCAACGGTTGATGACGCTCCGGATCGAACAGTGCGCTCATATGCCCCTTCCTCCCCGTTGATGATGCGAGCCCTGGTTGCATGGACCCTCTATCACGGTCGAACAAAGCCCAAGCGGGAGGCCTCTCGACTCCGAGGCGCGTGAGCACGTCATCTGCAACACGTTCGAGAGGTTCGGTTTGGCGGGGCCCATCGATGCCCGGCGCGCTCCCGCTCGGGAAGGGGCCGTGACTCCTCCGCACCCCCCGTCAGTTCAGTGGGCTCTTCCGGTGAAGTATATCTACCGGTTTCACGACCTCGCGGTCCTTCTCATGACTTCGTGTCCTGACGAGAACGAGCTGCTGGAGTGGGAGCAGGGGCGCCTGTCGGCGGGCGCCATGGCCCGACTGGAGGCGCACCTGGATGGGTGCGCGGCATGCTGCGTGGTGGTGGCGGGACTCAGGGGCGGGGAGGGTCCGTCCGCGGAGCTCCTGGCGCCGCTCGGGCCGGGCGGTCCACCGGGGCCCGGGGCGCGGGTGGGGCGCTACGTGCTGCTGCGCCACGTGGGCGAGGGGGGCATGGGCGTCGTCTTCGCCGCGTACGATCCAGACCTGGATCGGGAGGTGGCGCTCAAGCTGCTCAAGCCCGGCGCGGTGGCGGACGCGGAGGCGCGGGGGCGGCTGGTGCGCGAGGCCCAGGCGCTGGCCCGGCTGACCCACCCGAACGTCGTCACCGTGCATGACGTGGGCCTGGACGACGACACCGTCTTCCTCGCCATGGAACTGGTGCGGGGGCGGACGCTGCGCCACTGGCTGGCGGAGGCGCCGCGGTCATGGCGCGAGGTGCTCGCCCGCTTCCTCCTGGCGGGCCAGGGGTTGGCCGCCGCGCACGCGGTGGGGCTGGTGCACCGCGACTTCAAGCCGGACAACGTGCTGCTGGGGGACGACGGCCAGGTGCGCGTCACCGACTTCGGCCTCGCGCGCGCGGGGCCCGCGCCCCTGGCCCCACCAGAGCCGTGGGCCAGCGAGGGCCCCGCCCGGCGGGCCCCGTGGCGCGGAAGCGACACTGTCTCCGGCGTCCGGTTGGGCACGCCCGCGTACATGTCCCCGGAGCAGTGGCGGGGCCTGCGCGCGGACGCTCGCAGCGACCAGTTCAGCTTCTGTGTCGCGCTGTACGAGGCCCTCTTCGGCGAGCGGCCCTTCGCGGGGGCCACGGCGGAGGAGCGCGCCCGGTCCCCGCTCGAGGGGCGGGTGACGCCGCCGCCCCGCGGCTCGCGCGTGCCCGGCGCCGTGCGCGACGCCGTGCTGCGGGGCCTGGCCGCCGAGCCGGCCTCGCGCCACCCCTCCCTGGACGCGCTGCTCGCCCGGCTCGAGTCCGGCTCACGCACGCGCCGCTGGCGCTGGGCGGCGGCGGCACTGGCCACGGGCGTGGCGGCCAGTGCGGCCCTGGGCTTCGGCCTGGCTCGGGGTGACACCGCGCGGGTGTGCACCGGCTTCGAGGCCCGGCTGGAGGGCACCTGGGACGCGGCGCGCCGGGCCCGGTTGGAGCAGCGCTTTCGTCAGGGCGCGCCGCCAGTGACGGGAGACGCCTTCGAGTCCACCGCGCGGGCGCTGGACGCCTATGCCCAGGCACTGGTGGCCCAGGAGCGGCAGTCCTGCGAGGACACGCGCGTGCGGCAGGCCCAGTCCGAGCGGCTGATGGACTTGCGTGCCGCGTGCCTGGATGGCCGGCGCCAGGCGTTGCACGTCCTGGTGGAGCTGCTGGAGGGGGGCGAGCGGGAGGCGCTCACGCGGGCGTCCGAGGCCGCGCGGCAGCTCCCCTCCCTGGCCGCGTGCGCGGACCGGGACGCGCTCGCCCGCGTGGACCCGCTGCCGCGAGCCCCGGAGGCCCGGCGGGAACTGGCGGAGCTGCTCCGGGAACTGGATGGGCTGCGCGTGCGGGGCTCGGCCGGGTTCCATGAGCGCGCGCTGCCCCGGCTGGAAGAGGTGGTGACGGCGCTGCGGGGGCTGGGGCATCGGCCCTCGTTGGCGGGGGCCCTGCTCCTGCTGGGCGAGCTGCGGGGCACCGCCGGGAGCTTCGTCGCGGCGCGCGAGGTGCTGGAGGAGGCGGTGCGCGTGGCGGAGGCCGGGCACGACGACGAGACGGCCGCGCGCGCGTGGAACCGTCTCCTCTATACGGAAGTCCAGGGCATGGGCCTGGCGAAGGAGGCCCAGCGCACCGCGCGCATGGCGGAGGCGGCCCTGGAGCGGCTGGGAGCCGAGGCCTCCCTGGAAGTGGCCGCGGAGCTGCGCCGCGTTCGCGGCAGTCTCAGCTACCGGCAGGGCGAGTACGCGCGCGCGCTCACGGATGCCAGCGAGGCCCTGTCCCTGCTGGAGCGGGCGCGCGGGCCCCAGGACGTGGCGCTCGCCGATGTCCTCACCGTCATGGGCCTGTCCCTCACCGCGCTGGGGCGCTACGCGGAGGCGGAGCAGCACCATGCGCGCGCCCTGGCCCTGGTCGAGGCGGTGTATGGCCGGGAGCACCCGCTATTCGCGGCGCACCTCTGCAACATGGCCACCGCGCTGCGGCTCCAGGGGAAGGTGGCCGAGGCGGTGGCTCGCTACGGCGAGGCGCTCGCGTTGAGCGAGCGCCTGCTCGGGGCCGCGCACTCCAGCACCAGCATGATCCGGGTGAACCTGGGCGATGCGCTCTCGCGACAGGGCCTGCTGGCGGAGGCGCTGCCCCACTACGAGCGAGCCCTGGCCAGCCTGCGCGAGGGAGGGGACGGCGAGCAGCTCCGGGTGGCCAACGTGCTGCTGAGCCTGGGCAATGCCCAGGGGGACCTGGGACAGCTCGCGCGGGCGGAGGCGTCCTACCGCGAGGCGCTCGCGCTCCAGGTGGCGGAGCTCGGCCCCCGGCACCCGGACGTGGCCCTGTCGCGTAACAACCTGGGCTGGGTGGCGATGGACGCGGGACGCCTGCACGACGCGCGTGCCCACTTCGAGGCGGCGCGCGCGCTGTGGGAGGCCACGCTCGGCCCCGGACACCCGAAGGTGGCCAGCGCGCTGTACAACCTGGGGCACGTGGAGCTGCGCCTGCGCCGGGTCCGCCCGGCGCTCGTCCATCTGCGGCGGGCACTGGAGGTGCGCGAGAAGTCGCTCGGGGCGGAGCACCCCCGGGTGGCGCAGACGCTCGCGCTGCTGGGCGAGGCGCTGGTGGAGGGCGGCCAGCCCAGCGAGGCCCGCGAGCCGCTGGAGCGGGCGGTGGCGCTCTCCTCGCGGGTGGAGCTGGCCCCGCACGAGCTGGCCCGGGCACGCTTCGCGCTCGCCCGCGTCCTCTGGCGGTCGCGGGGGGAGCGGCCCCGGGCACTCGCCCTGGCGCGGGAGGCCCATGAGGCCTACGCACGGAGCGCGCCCGTCTACACGCCCCGCGCGCGCGAGGTACGGTCCTGGCTGTCCGCTCATGGCTCCTCCTGAGCCGGGGGGCCTCATTCCCGCTCGTGTGGGCGGGCTTGTTGGTGGAGGTGGTGCGTGGCGTCCGAGCTGACCGAGTCCTTCCTGTCACGGGCGCCGCATGCGCTCGTCCCGGCGTTGCGGGCGCTTCCCGGCCTGGAGGACGTGCTCGCGGGGCTGGTGCGGCGGGCGCGCGAGGCGTGGCCCGAGGTGGGCCTGGACGCGGAGGCCTTCCTGGCGCACGTGGCGGAGCGGCTGCCCTCCACGGGCGAGGCCCGCGAGGTGCTCGCGAGCCTGCGCGCGGAGGACCTGTTCCTCGCCTTCGCCTGCGCGCGGGGGGAGGCGCGGGCGCTCGACGCGCTCGACGCGCACGTGCTGTCCCAGGTGGGCACGTGGCTGCCGCGCGAGGAGCACGCGTTCGTGGACGAGCTGCGGCAGTTGTTGCGCCAGCGGCTGCTGGTCCCGGTGGAGGGGGCACCGCCGAAGCTGGCCTCCTATTCCGGGCGAGGTCCGCTGGGACAGTGGGTGCGGGCGGTGGCGCTGCGGCTCCACATCGACCGGCAGCGCGCCGCGCCGCGCGAGGTGCCCTTGGAGGCGGCCCCGGTGGCGTTGGCGGAGCGGTTGGGCGTGGACCCCGAGCTGGCCTTCATCCGCGAGCGGCACCAGGAGGACTTCCGCGTGGCCTTTCGCGCCGCGCTGGGCCGGCTGGAGGCCCGGGAGCGCAACCTGCTGCGGCTGCACCACGTGCACGGTCTGTCCATGGACGCGGTGAGCGCCACGTATCAGGCGCCCCGCTCCAGTGTGGCGCGTTGGATTGCCCGCGCTCGCGAGCGGCTGCTGGCGCTCACCCGTGAGGAATTGACGGCGCGGTTGGGGCTGACGCCCGACGAGCTGGACAGCCTGCTGCGGCTCGTGCGCAGCCAGCTCGACGTCAGCCTCCGCCAGCTCATGACGGACTGAGCGATGGGCCTCGGCTAGGAGAGAGGGAGCTCCAGGGTGGTGACGGCGCCCTTGCCGGGTCCCTCGCTCTCGATGGTCAGGCGGCCATTGAGCAGTTGGGCCGCCAGCGCGCTGGAGTGCAGGCCGAAGCCATGGCCCTCCTTGCGCGTGGTGAAGCCGTGGGAGAACAGCTTGCCCTTCACCTCGGGGGTGATGCCCACGCCATCATCCACCACCTGGATGCGGACCATGGGCCCCTCCGCCTTCATCCTCACCCATAGGTCGCGCTGACCTTCGGGCATCGGATCCAACGCCTGCTTGGCGTTGCTGATGAGGTTGATGAGGATTTGCAGCACCTTGTGCTTGTCCACCTTCACCCGAGGCACCGGCGACAGCTCCCGGTGCACGGTGACCCCATGGCGTTGCAAGGCCGCCATCTGGATGCGCAGCGCGTCGTCGATGAGCAGGGACAGGTCGCACTCCTCGGTCATCAGCGAGCTCTTCGCATACGTCTGTTGCACCTGGACGATGGCGCGGATGTGCTCGATGTGCCGGCTCATCGCCTCCATGTCCTCCATCAGGCGCGTCTGATCCTTCAGCAACTCCTCCCCCAGCGACACGAAGTATTCCGGCAGGTGTCTGCCCCGGGGGCTTTCGGTCAGGAATCCCACCAGGTCCTCCTGATGCTCCACGAGGAGCGTGCCCGCCTGCTTCACGCGGCCCATGCGCTGCGAGCCCACCGCCTTGCGCATCATCTCGAGGTTGATGACGGCGCTGGTGAGCACGTTGCCCACGTTGTGCAGCACGTTGGCGGCCACCTCCGCCATGCCCACCTCGCGCGCCGTATCCACCAGCCGGGCCTGGGCCTGCTTGAGCTCGCGCGTGCGCTCCTCCACCCGTTGCTCCAGCTCTTCATTGGCCTGGCGCAGCTCCGTCCTGGCGCGTTGCACGTCCTCATAGAGCCGGGCGTTCTCGATGGAGATGGCCGCTTGGGAGGCCAGGTGTCCCAGGAGCACCAATCGCGCGGGGTTGAAGGCATTGGCCGCCAGGTCGTTCTCCAGGTACAGCGCTCCGGAGAACCGCTCCTGCCTCAACAGGGGCAGGCACAACACCGAGCGCGCTCCGCTGTTCGCCAGGTAGACATCGGACGAGAAGGGGTGGGGCTTGGAGGCATCGCCGATGAGCACGTGCTCGCGGGTGCGCCGCACATAGGCGAGGAGCGTCCACGGCAGCAAGGGGACCACTCCCTCCGACGAGGTGTCGGAGAGGGCGGCCACCGAGAGCGAGTCCCCATCCGGCAGCAGCAGGGCGCCTCGCTGGGCGCCCGCGTTCTCGATGGCCGCGCGCAGCAGCGTCTTCACCAGACGCTCCAGTTCGATCTCACTGGAGACGGCCTGCTGGGCCTTGACGACCGTGAGCGCGTCGATGTGGGTGGAATCCGTGGTGCTGGTGGTCTGCGCGTCCTGGATCTCCACGGAAGGGGAGAGGTGGGGCCAGAGGGACTCCAGGTGCTGCACCTTGCCCAGGGCGCCCCACTGTTGGTACGCCGCCTGGGCGTCGCGCGCGAAGGTATACGCGACGGTGGGCGCCTGTCGGGTGCGCCAGAAGTTCGCGGCGAGCTCGCTGGCCAGTGCGACGAAATGGGTGGCTCCGTTCTCCCGGGCCGAGCGGATGGCTTCCTCGTAGGCGCGTGTGGCCTCCTCGGACCGTCCCGCGATGCGGGCCAGCTCCGCGGACACCATCCGCTCGAGCGCGAGGAAGTTCTCGGGGCAGTTCTCCGCCCACTCCGCGAGCTGTCGCTGGTGCCCCTGGATGGCCTCGAGCAGCCGCGGCTGCTCCTCGGGCGTGGCCTCCTCGAAGCACGCCGCCAGGGTCAGGGCGCGGTAGAAGTGGAAGACGCAGAGGGGGAGGGTGCCGCCCATGACCCACAGGAACTCGATCGTCTTGTCCGCGGCCTCCCGGGCTTCCGCGTAGGCACCACTCATGAACCGCGATTGGAGTCTGGCGAGCCAATAGTTGCTCTTCAGGGTCGCCTGGCGTCTGGGGAGCTGCGCCTCGAAGGCCTGCTCATCGAAGCCCTCCCCGTTGAGCGTGCCGAACGCGTGGGTGAGCCCGCGCAGGTTCTGCACGTGGCGTTGATCCAGCAGGACATAGTCCTGGGGCTCCTTGACCCCCGTCTCGCGCAAGAACTGGCCGCGCACGAGCGTTTCCCAGTGGACCTCATCCAGGTGATGCCCCATGAAGAGCCGGTTGTAGACGATGTACCAGTTGCTGAAGGCGGCGCCCAGGATGTCTCCCACCTGGATCGCGTGGTGGAGGGCCTTGATGACGAGCTCCTGCGCCTGGGGCAGGGGCTGGGTCCAATAGCTGCAGAACTGCATGCAGTAGAGAACTCTTCCCCGGTGGGCGGTCAGGTTGTAGCGCTCGACGAACTCGAGGGCGAGCCTGGAGAAGGCAAGGCCTTCCCGGTAGCGCTTGAAGTACGAGCTGGAGATGAAGCCAAACCAACCATATCCGGGCGTGGCGGCATCCACGAAACCGTGGCGGATGGAGAGCGAGGTAATCCTGCTCACGATGATGATGAACAGGTGGTGGTTGGTGGCATACGCGATCGGGTAGAGCTCCAGGAGGGTGCTGACGGCCAGCTTCACGTCCGGGTCGGTCATGAGTGGCAGGTCGATGAGGCTGTCGATGGGGCGCTCCCCCAGCAGGGACCACACCTCCGCATGGGCGGCCACCGCCTCCTCCCAAGTGGGGGTTGGGGAAAGTGGCATGCCGAGCAAGGCCAGACACTCCTGCATGAAGGCCAGGCCCTGCTGGCTCTCGCTCACGGCGAAGTGGACGTCCATCCTCAGGATGGAGACGGCCACGGCGTCCGCACGGGTGCGCGCCCGGGGGTGTAACTCCTCGGCAAGGCGGCGCGCCTCGGCGACGTTGCCTTGCATGAATTCACAGCGAGCCTGGGAGAGTCGCAGTTTGAAGGCCAGCTCGGGCTCCGTCTCCCAGGGGTCTCCCGGGATGAGCGCGAAGGCCGTCGAGAAGTAGGTGATGGCGGGACGCAGCGCCATCGCGGCCCGGGCCTTGTCTCCCGCCTCGGCGTTCAGCCGCATGAGGTGGTGGCGCTCCGCGGGTTCTTCGATGAGCTCCCACCCGGTGTTGAGCTGGCTCACCACGTCGAAGAGCGACTCGCGCAGCGCCTCCGGGGAGAGGCTCGCGAGCAGCAGGCGGCCGATGCGCAGGTGGACGGCCTTGCGCTCGGCTTCGGAGAGGAGGCAGTGGGCGGCCTGCTGGATGCGATCATGTTGGAAGCGGTACTGCTCCGGGCCGGAGCGCACCAGCATGCCTTCCTGGAGCGCGGGCTCGATTCCTTGCTCGAGCTCTCCTTCCGCGGACAGACCGGAGAGGGCGGTCAACATCCGGAGGGAGAAGACATTGCCCACACACGCGGCCAGCCGCAGCAGATGCTGCGTGTCCGAGGGGAACTGGCGCAGCTTGCCCACCATGAAGTCGACGATGTTTTCCGAATAGCCCCGGGACCGTACCCCTTCGGCGTCCCATCGCCAGCCGCCTCCGGGCGCCCGCACCAGCAGACCATCCTGGTGGAGAGCTACCAGCAGTTGCAGCAGGAAGAAGGGGTTGCCGCCCGTCTTCTCGTGCACCAGCGCGGAGAGGGGAGCGACCACCTCTCTCGCCGCACCCGGCAGTGTATCGGTCACCAGGTGCTCCACCTGCTCCGCGCTCAGCGGCCCCAGGTGCATGTCGGTCATCCTCGCTCCCGCCTTGCGCGCCTCCTCCAACACCTGCATCAACGAGTGGGTGGGGCTCACCTCGTTGTCCCGGTAGGCGCCAATCCAGAGCACCGGGAGGACCTCGGGCTGGGACAGCATGTGCGCGAGCCATTGCAGACTGGCCAGGTCCGCCCACTGCAAGTCATCGAGGAACACCACCATGGGGTGCTCCGGGGTGGCGAATACCGAGAGGAATTGGCGGACCACTCGATGGAAGCGGCGTTGGGATTCGTTCGGGGGCAACTGCTGGAGCGCGGGCTGGGGGCCCACCAGCACCTCGAGTTGGGGCACCAGGTCCACGAGCGCCTGGCCCTCCGTGCCCCAGGCCCGATTCACCTGCTCCCGCCACTCGCCGAGTTCCTCCTCACTGCCCGCCAGCAATTGCTGCACGAGACCCCGGAGTGTCTGGGCCGGAGTGGCGTAGGGAATGTCCCGCTGGAACTGGTCGAACTTGCCGCTCAGGAAGAAGCCGCGGCGCTCCACCACGGGCTTGTGCAACTCGTTCACCACCGAGGACTTGCCGATGCCCGAGTAACCACTGACGAGGATCAACTGCGGCTGGCCGGTGCGAGCCACCCGCTCGAAGCCCTCGAGCAGGGTGGCCACCTGGGCTTCACGTCCGTAGAGCCGTTGGGGCAGTTGGAACTGGGTGGGGGTGTCTCGCGTCCCCAGCGTGAAGACCTCTTGCACGTCCTGGCTCAGCGCCTGGCGGCAGCGCTCCAGGTCCGCCAGGAGTCCCTCGGCGCTCTGGTAGCGCTCCTCGGCCACCTTGGCCAGCAGCTTGAGGACGAGGGCGGACAAGGCGGGGGGCACCCGAGGGTTCAGCTCGTGCGGGGGCCGGGGCTGCTGCGCCATATGGGCGTGGAACCACTCGAGCGCGTCCCGCCCCTGGAAGGGGCGCTGCCCCGTGAGCAGCTCGTAGAAGGTGACGCCCAGCGAGTAGAAGTCCGTGCGGTAGTCCACCGCCCGGTTCATCCGTCCCGTCTGCTCGGGCGACATGTAGGCCAGCGTGCCTTCGACCAGGTGGGTCGGGGTTGCGTCCAGGTGCTCGACCTTCTGCAGCGTGGCCACCCCGAAGTCGATGATACGGGTCTCGCCCGAGGACGCCTCGATGATGTTGGAGGGCTTGATGTCCTTGTGGATGACGTTGCGGCAGTGGAGTTCTCCCAGGGTGGAGGCCAGGGAGAGGGCCAGATTCAGGAACCGGGAGAGTTCCAGGGGCTGGCCCGTGAACTCGGACAGGGTCTGGCCGTGCACCTGCTCCAGCATGAGCAGGGGCCGCTCGTGGAGCCGCTCGCAGGCATAGGCCCTGGCCACGCCGCGCACGTCCCGCAGCCGCTGCAGGATGGCGAACTCCCGCCGGTAGCGCTCGCTCTCCCTGGCGCCGGGCGATGGCGCCATGGGCGTCTTGATGATGACGGGCTGGCCGTCGGCCGTGCGCACCGCCTGGAACAGGACGTTCGAGCCCGTGGCTCGGACAGTGCCAAGGACCTTGTACCCCGGAATCTCCAACATGGATGAGCACACCCGTTGGCGAGAACCGGTCCCCATGACCTCGTCGCACCAACGCGCCCGATTGTACGCGTTCGTGGGTGAACAGGTTCCTTGTCCGTGTACTTCATCCTCGAGGGCTCGCCTGCCCGCCGCCGCGGAATGGTGGCACATGCGGCCAGCTGCCTTGGAGGTCCGTGGCCGACTAGGAGAGAGGGAGCTCCAGGGTGGTGACGGCGCCCTTGCCGGGTCCTTCGCTCTCGATGGTCAGGCGGCCCTGGAGGAGCTGTGCGGCCAGCGCGCTGGAGTGCAAGCCGAAGCCATGGCCCTCCTTGCGCGTGGTGAATCCGTGGGAGAACAGCTTGCCCTTCACCTCGGGGGTGATGCCCACGCCATCATCCTCCACCTGGATGCGGACCATGGGTCCCTCCGCCTTCATCTTCACCCACAGGTTGCGCTGGCCCTCGGGCATCGGATCCAACGCCTGCTTGGCGTTGCTGATGAGGTTGATGAGGATTTGCAGCACCTTGTGCTTGTCCGCCCTCACCCGAGGCACCGACGACAGCTCCCGGTGCACGGTGACCCCATGGCGTTGCAAGGACGCCATCTGGATGCGCAGCGCGTCGTCGATGAGCAGGGGCAGCTCGCACTCCTCGGTCATCAACGAGCTCTTCGCATACGTCTGTTGCACCTGGACGATGGCGCGGATGTGCTCGATGTGCCGGTTCATCGCCTCCATGTCCTCCATCAGGCGCGTCTGATCCTTCATCAACTCCTCCCCCAGCGCCGAGAGGTAGTCCGGCAGGCGGCTGCCCCGGGAGTTGTTCGTCAGGAAGTCCACCAGGTCCTTCTGATGCTCCACGAGGAGCGTGCCCGCCTGCTTCACGCGGCCTACGCGCAGCGAGCCCACCGCCTTGCGCATCACCTCGAGGTTGACGACGGCGCTGGTGAGCACGTTGCCCACGTTGTGCAGCACGTTGGCGGCCACCTCCGCCATGCCCACCTCGCGCGCCGTATCCACCAGCCGGGCCTGGGCCTGCTTGAGCTCGCGCGTGCGCTCCTCCACCCGTTGCTCCAGCTCTTCATTGGCCTGGCGCAGCTCCGTCCTGGCGCGTTGCACGTCCTCATAGAGCCGGGCGTTCTCGATGGAGATGGCCGCCTGGGAGGCCAGGTGTCCCAGCAACGCCAGCCGCACCGGGTTGAAGGCATTGGTGGCCAGGTGGTTCTCCAGGTACAGCGCTCCGGAGAATCGCTCCTGCCTCAACAGGGGCAGGCACAACACGGACCGCGCCTGGCCGCGCGCCAGGTACTCATCGGACGAGAAGGGGTGGGGCTTGGAGGCATCGCCGATGAGCACGTGCTCGCGGGTGCGCCGCACATAGGCGAGGAGCGTCCATGGCAGCGCGGAGGCCGCTTCCCCCGATGACGTGTCGGAGAGGGCGGCCACCGAGAGCGAGTCCCCATCCGGCAGCAGCAGGGCGCCTCGCTGGGCGCCCGCGTTCTCGATGGCCGCGTGCAGCAGCGTCTTCACCAGACGCCCGAGCTCGATTTCACTGGAGACGGCCTGTTGGGCCTTGACGACCGTGAGCGCGTCGATGTGGGTGGAATCCGTGGTGCTGGTGGTCTGCTCGTCCTGGGGGTCCGTGGAAGGGGAGAGGTGGGGCCAGAGGGTCTCCAGGTGCTGCACCTTGCCCAGGGCGCCCCACTGTTGGTACGCCGCCCGGGCCTCGCGCGCGAAGGTATACGCGACGATGGGCGCCTCCCGGGTGCGCCAGAAGTTCGCGGCGAGTTCGCTGGCCAGTGCGACGACGGGGGCGGACCCTTTCTCCCGGGCCAGGCGGATGGCTTGCTCATAGGCGCGTGTGGCCTCCTCGGAGCGTCCCTCGATGCGGGCCAGCTCCGCGGACACCATCCGCTCGAGCGCGAGGAAGTTCTCGGGGCAGTTCTCCGCCCACTCCGCGAGCTGTCGCTGGTGTGACTGGATGGCCTCGAGCAGCCGCGGCTGCTCCTCGGGCGTGGCCTCCTCGAAGCACGCCGCCAGGGTCAGGGCGCGGTAGAAGTGGAAGGCGCAGTGGGGGAGGGTGCCGCGCATGACCCACGAGAGCTCGGCGGCCTTGTCCGAGGCCTCCCGGGCCTCCGCGTAGGCACCACTCATGAACCGTGACTTGAGCCTGGCGAGCCAATAGTTGCTCTTCAGGGCCGCATGGCGTCTGGGGAGCTGCGCCTCGAAGGCCTGCTCATCGAAGCCCTCCCCGTTGAGCGTGCCGAATGCGTGGGTGAGCCCGCGCAGGTTCTGCACGTGGCGCTGCTCCAGCAGGAGATAGTCCTGGGGCTCCTTGACCCCCGTCTCGCGCAAGAACTGGCCGCGCACGAGCGTCTCCCGGTAGACCTCATCCAGGTGATGTCCCATGAAGAGCCGATTGTAGACAATGTACCAGTTGCTGTAGGCGGCGCCCAGGATGTCTCCCACCTGAAGCGTGTGGTGGAGCGCCTTGATGACGAGCTCCTGCGCCTGGGGCAGGGGCCGGTTCCAACAGCTGCAGAACTGCATGCTGTAGAGAACCCTTCCGCGGTGGGCGGTCAGGTTGTAGCGCTCGACGAACCCGAGGGCGAGCTTGGAGAAGGCAAGGCCTTCCCGGTACCGCTTGAAATATGCGCAAGAGATGAAGCCAAACCAGCTGTATCCGGGCGTGGCGGCATCCACGAAACCATGGCGGATGGAGAGGGAAACAATCCGGCTCACGATGATGATGAACAGGTGGTTGCTGGTGGCGTGCGCGGTGGGGTAGAACTCCAGGAGGGTGCTGACGGCCAGCTTCACGTCCGGGTCGGTCATGAGTGGCAGATCGATGAGGCTGTCGATGGGGCGCTCCCCCAGCAGGGACCACACCTCCGCATGGGCGGCCACCGCCTCCTCCCAGGTGGGATTCGGGGAAAGTGGCATGCCCAGCAAGGCCAGGCACTCCCGCATGATGGCCAGACCTTGCTGGCTCTCGCTCATGGCGAAGTGGATGCTTATCCTCAGGAGGTAGACGGCCACGGCGTCCGCACGGGTTGGTGCCCGGGGGTGCAACGCCTCGACCTGACGGCGCGCCTCGACGATGTTGCCGTCCATGAATTCGCAGCGCGCCTGGGAGAGTCGCAGTTTGAAGGCCAGCTCGGGCTCCGTCTCCCAGGGGTCTCCCGGGATGAGCGCGAAGGCCGTCGAGAAGTAGGTGATGGCGGGGCGCAGCGCCATCGCGGCCCGGGCCTTGTCCCCCGCCTCGGCGTTCAGCCGCATGAGGTGCTGGCGCTCCGCGGGTTCTTCGATGAGCTCCCACCCGGTGTTGAGCTGGCTCACCACGTCGAAGAGCGACTCGCGCAGCGCCTCCGGGGAGAGGCTCGCGAGCAACAGGCGGCCGATGCGCAGGTGGATGGCCTTGCGCTCCTCCTCGGGAATGAGGGCATGGGCGGCCTGCTGGATGCGGTCATGTTGGAAGCGGTACTGCTCCGGGCCGGAGCGCACCAGCATGCCTTCCTGGAGCGCGGGCTCGATTCCCTGCTCCACCGCTCCTTCCGTGGACAGACCGGAGAGGGTGGTCAACATCCGGAGGGAGAAGACATTGCCCACACACGCGGCCAGCCGCAGCAGATGCTGCGTGGCCGAGGGGAACTGGCGCAGCTTGCCCACCATGAAGTCGACGATGTTTTCCGAATAGCCCCGGGACCGTACCCCTTCGGCGTCCCACCGCCAGCCGCCTCCGGGCGCCCGCACCAGCAGACCATCCTGGTGGAGAGCCACCAGCAGTTGCAGCAGGAAGAAGGGGTTGCCCCCTGTCTTCTCGTGCACCAGGGCCGAGAGGGGACCGACGACCTCTCTCGCCGCACCCGGCAGTGTATCGGTCACCAGGTGCTCCACCTGCTCCGCGCTCAGCGGCCCCAGGTGGATGTCCGTCATCCTCGCCCCCGCCTTGCGCGCCTCCTCCAACACCTGCATCAACGAGTGGGTGGGGCTCACCTCGTTGTCCCGGTAGGCGCCAATCCAGAGCACCGGGAGGACCTCGGGCTGGGACAGCATGTGTGCGAGCCATTGCAGACTGGCCAGGTCCGCCCACTGCAAGTCATCGAGGAACACCACCATGGGGTGCTCCGGGGTGGCGAATACCGAGAGGAATTGGCGGACCACTCGATGGAAGCGGCGTTGGGATTCGTTCGGGGGCAACTGCTGGAGCGCGGGCTGGGGGCCCACCAGCACCTCGAGTTGGGGCACCAGGTCCACGAGCGCCTGGCCCTCCATGCCCCAGGCCCGATTCACCTGCTCCCGCCACCCGCCGAGTTCCTCCTCACTGCCCGCCAGCAATTGCTGCACGAGACCCCGGAGTGTCTGGGCCGGAGTGGCGTAGGGAATGTCCCGCTGGAACTGGTCGAACTTGCCGCTCAGGAAGAAGCCGCGGCGCTCCACCACGGGCTTGTGCAACTCGTTCACCACCGAGGACTTGCCAATGCCCGAGTAACCACTGACGAGGATCAGCTCCGGCTGGCCGGTGCGAGCCACCCGCTCGAAGCCCTCGAGCAGGGTGGCCACCTGGGCTTCACGTCCGTAGAGCCGTTGGGGCAGTTGGAACTGGGTGGGGATGTCCTGAGTCCCCAGCGTGAAGACCTCTTGCTTGCCCTCGCGGCAGCGCTCCAGGTCCGCCAGGAGTCCCTCGGCGCTCTGGTAGCGCTCCTCGGCCACCTTGGCCAGCAGCTTGAGGACGAGGGCGGACAAGGCGGGGGGCACCCGAGGGTTCAGTTCGTGCGGAGGCCGGGGCCGCTGCGCCATGTGGGCGTGGAACCACTCGAGTGCATCCTTCCCCTGGAAGGGGCGCTGCCCCGTGAGCAGCTCGTAGAAGGTGACGCCCAGCGAGTAGAAGTCCGTGCGGTAGTCCACCGCCCGGTTCATTCGCCCCGTCTGCTCCGGTGACATGTAGGCCAGCGTGCCTTCGACCAGGTGGGTGGGCGCCGCGTCCAGGTGCTCCACCTTGTGCAGCGTGGCCACCCCGAAATCGATGATGCGGGCTTCGCCCGAAGGTGTCTCGATGATGTTGGAGGGCTTGATGTCCTTGTGGATGACGGTGCGGCAGTGGATCTCCCCCAGGGTGGAGGCCAGGGAGAGGGCCAGATTCAGGAACCGGGAGAGCTCCAGGGGCTGGCCCGTGGATTCGGACAGGGTCCGGCCCTGCACCTGCTCCAGAACGAGCAAGGGACGCTCGTCGAGTTGCTCGCAGGCATAGGCTTGGGCCACGCCGCGCACGTCCCGTAGCCGCTGCAGGATGGCGAACTCCCGCCGGTAGCGCTCGCTCTCCCTGGCGCCGGGCGATGGCGCCATGGGCGTCTTGATGATGACGGGCTGGCCATCCGCCTCGCGTACCGCCTGGAACAGGACGTTCGAGCCCGCGGCTCGGAGGGTGCCAAGGACCCTATATCCCGGAATCTCCAACATGGATGAACACACCCGTTGGCGAGAACCGGTCCCCATGACCTCGTCGCACCAACACGCTAGATTGTACGCATTCGTGGGTGAACAGGTGTCTTGCCTGGGTTATTTACCCTTGGAGACTCGCCTGCTCTCCACCGTGTCATCAGAGCAAAGAAAAAACCCAGCCACCTCAAGGGGCGGCTGGGTTTCAAACCTGCCGTGACGTCTGGCTTCAGCCGCCCTTGGCCTGTTCCTTGGCCCAGGTGTCCTTGAGCGTCACCGTGCGGTTGAACACGGGCGCTCCGGGCCTGGCGTCGGAGTCCACGCAGAAGTAGCCCAGGCGCTCGAACTGGAAGCGCTCGCCCTCGCTCGCCGAGCCCAGCGCGGGCTCCAGCTTCGCCGTGGTGAGGATCTCCAGCGAGTTCGGGTTGATGTTCTGCTTGTAGTTGAAGCTCGCGGCGGCCTTGGGGTCCTTCGGGGCACGGTCCGGCTCGGCCACGTTGAAGAGCCGGTCGAACAGCCGCACCTCGGCGTTCACCGCGTGCTGCGCGGACACCCAGTGGATGGTGGCCTTCACCTTGCGCCCGTCCGGGGCGTCGCCGCCGCGCGTGGCGGGATCATAGGTGCAGCGCACCGCGGTGATGTTGCCCGCCGCGTCCTTCTCCACGCTCGTGCACTTGACGAAGAAGGCGAAGCGCAGCCGTACCTCCTGGCCGGGCGCGAGCCGGAAGAACTTCTTGGGCGGGTTCTCCATGAAGTCTTCCTGCTCGATGTACAGCTCGCGCGAGAAGGGCACCTGCCGGGAGCCCAGGGACGGGTCCTCGGGGTTGTTCACCGCGTCGAGCATCTCCACCTGGCCCTCGGGGAAGTTCTCGATGATGAGCTTGAGCGGGCGCAAGACGGCCATGCGGCGCGGGGCGCGGCGGTTGAGATCGTCGCGCATCGC
This sequence comes from Cystobacter fuscus DSM 2262, assembly GCF_000335475.2. Taxonomy (NCBI): domain Bacteria; kingdom Pseudomonadati; phylum Myxococcota; class Myxococcia; order Myxococcales; family Archangiaceae; genus Cystobacter; species Cystobacter fuscus. Next base: position 84,077 of record NZ_ANAH02000028.1, read on the forward strand.
GTTCTCGAGCCGGCCCACGTCGATGATGGCGTCGAACTTGGTGACGCCCACGTCCTCGCAGAAGGCGCGCAGGGCCTCGGGGGTACAGCCGCGCCGGCGCAGGCCGGAGAGGGTGGGCATGCGCGGATCATCCCAGCCGCGCACCGAGCCACCCTGCACCAGCTCCAACAGCTTGCGCTTGCTCATCACCGTGTAGGTGAGGTTGAGCCGGGAGAACTCGATCTGCTGCGGGTGGTAGACGCCCAGCTCGTCGAGGAACCAGTCATAGAGCGGCCGGTGGTTCTCGAACTCGAGCGTGCAAAGCGAATGGGTGATGCGCTCGATGGAGTCCTCGATGCCGTGCGCCCAGTCATACATCGGGTAGATGCACCACTTGTCGCCCTGCCGGTGATGGTGGGCGTGGATGATGCGGTAGAGCACGGGGTCGCGCAGGTTGAAGTTGGGCGACGCCATGTCGATCTTCGCGCGCAGGGTGCGCGAGCCATCGGGGAACTCACCCGCGCGCATGCGGCGGAAGAGCTCCAGGTTCTCCTCCACGCTCCGGTCGCGGAAGGGGCTGTTGCGGCCGGGCTCGGTGAGCGTGCCGCGGTGCTCGCGCATCTGCTCCGCGTTCAGGTCGCACACGTACGCCTTGCCCTTCTGGATGAGCTGCTCGGCGTAGGCGTACATCTGCTCGAAGTAGTCCGAGGCGAAATAGAGCCGGTCGCCCCAGTCCGCTCCCACCCACTTCACGTCCTTGAGGATGGAGTCGACGTACTCCTGCTCCTCCTTCGACGGGTTGGTGTCGTCGAAGCGCATGTTGAACAGCCCGCCGTGCTCCACCGCCATGCCGTAATTGAGGTGGATGCTCTTGGCATGCCCGATGTGCAGGTAGCCGTTGGGCTCGGGCGGGAAGCGGGTGTGGACGCGTCCGTCGAACTTTCCCGACTGGTTGTCTTCCGCGATGATCTGCCGGATGAAGTGAACGGGCTTGTTGGACTCGGTCTCGGCCATGCTGGAATCGGTCTCCTGAGGAGCGAACACTCGCCCAACGGCTCCGGGACGTCCAGGGCCGAGGCAGGGGGCTCCCTGGAAAAGTCTCCCCGCGCGGGCGCTATTCCCAGCGGGCGGGTGGACGGGCGTCCGGTGGAACTCCACGAGGGGCCCCCCTCCCGGGGAGGGACGGGCGGCGGCGCTCCCCCTGGGCGCGGTGCGTCTCATACCTGGGGGTGGTCGCGACGGCGGACCCTCCATGTCATCGTTCCCACTGCTTCCCAGCGCAAGGAACGTCCGCCCATGCAACTGCGGCTCAAGTACCCTCCCACACCCGAAGCGGCGCCCCAGCACGCGGCCCTGTGTGTCTCCGCCGCCCTGCTCCTCAACGACATCGACCTGGACTACTCCGTCGACAGCGTGATGCGGCTGGACGGCCTGCTCGAGTACCTGCGTCAGGGGGGCCTGACGTCGGAGCGGATGGCGGAGGTCGTCTTCGCGTTCGGCTGTTACATGGGGGAGGTCTTCGTGCGCCGGGCGGGCGGCGCGTGGCGTGCCACCGTGGGCTCACCGATGGAAGGGGTCACCGGCTTCCCGCTCGTCATCCAGCTCGACGGTCACAGGTACTGCAATCCCATCGGCAAGGTGTTCAAGCGGTTGGATCAGGGCCCGGTCCACGCACTGCCGGCCTTCTACCGGCTCTACACCCGGTGGGACGCGCCCGCCCTGGGGCCCGACCCCGCCGTGCACTGAGCGACCGCTTCAGCCCTGGAACTCCTGGAGGTAGCGCACCGGCTGCCCCGCGCTCTTGCCCAGCGCGATGTAGGTGCTCAGGATGGCCCGGCCCTGGTCGCCCACCTTGGTGAAGTGGACGCGCAGGTAGGTCTCCAGGTCGATGGGCACGACCCGGGAGGCCACCGGCAGGAGCGCCTTGAACAGGGTGGGCCGGAGCAGCGGCAGCACGAAAGAGGCCTTCGCCCCCGTGTGCCGGGCGACGATGCGCACGGCTTCCCGTGCGGCGCGATGCACCCGCTCCAGGGAGTCCGGCTGGAGGAAGCGCTCGAAGCGCCACCCCGCCGCTTCCAGCCCGGCCACCGTCACGGTGAGCACCGCGGTGGGAAGGGCCGCCGCGCGGGTGGCATCCCCGGTGGCGCTCGCCGGATATCCCCCGGCCCGGAGCGTGCGCAGCACGGCCCCGAGGCGCTCCGGTGGGCCGCTGAACAGTCCTCGCGCGAGGGGAGGAAACCAGAAGGCCGTGCCGGAGGGGGGGAAGGTGTCTTCCGGCCGCAGGGGGGCGTGGAAGCTGAGGAAGGGAATCATCCCGGAGACGAGCCGCTCGGGGGGGATGAAGCGCAGGAGGAAGTCGCGGTCATCGAGCGCGGGCTGGAGCATCACCCAGGTGGCCTCCCCGGTGTGCCGGGCGAGCTGCTCCACCCAGTCTCCCGCGCGCAGGGCCGTGGAGGAGACGCACAGCCACACCTGATCGAAGCGCCGCCGCGCGGCCTCCGGCGCCGACACGAGGACGTCGAGGCCGGACAGGTGGGTGGGCTCGGGCGCGCGCTGGCGAGAGCCCAGCTCGTACAGCGTGTAGCCCCGTCGGGCCTCCTCCGCGTACTTCTCCTTCACGAGGAAGGACAGCTCACAGCCCGCGGCCCGCAGGTACTTGCCGAACACCTGGCCCACGGCTCCCGCTCCCACGAGCAGGACTCGAGGTTTGTCGTTCATGGGCCCCTCCTACCGCGCCTCCCCCGGGGGCGCACCTCTTCTCAGCCCACGCTCCTGCCGTGCTCCAGGCCGAAGTGCTCGAGGAGCGAGGGGCCCCCGCACTCGAGTCCGGACTGTCGCAGCTGGGCCGAGACCCAGGGCAGTGCCTCGGACATCCGGGGGAAGATGGCATGGGGCATGGTGAGGGGGCGCACGTGTTGGATGACGCTCAACAGCAGCCGCAGCGGCAGGGAGTCGGTGACGAAGGCGATGCCCACCACCCACTGGCGCATCCGCGCGTCCTCCAGCTTCATCCACTCCACCTGGAGGCGGCGCTGCTCTCCCGAGTTGGTGGGGCTCGACTGGCTCATGTCATGGAGAATCAGGTGCCGTTCGCGGCGATCGAGGTACCGGCTCCTCGCGGCGAGCAGCTCCGCGTATTGCGAAGTCGTCGTGACGCCCCTGTACCGGATGGTGAGCAGGGGCCAGAGCGACTCGTCGATTTCGATGTTCCGGGACGCGGGCACGGTCGACCTCCTCCTCCTTCCGGGTCATTCCGAGAAGAGGGGCAGGCTCTCCCACGCCATCATAGGTGAAATGTTCACGAGTCGACCAGCCAGGCGGACGGGCCGTCTCATGTCTCCTCACCTCCTGGCTCAGGGCGCCGGGCTCTCGCGCAGCACCTCCTCCAGCAGCGAGGTGTCCACCATGCCCGACAGGTCGGAGCTGGGGATGAACTGCAGTTGCCGCGCGTGCTCGGCGGCTTGTTGGAGCTGATCCGGCATGACGTCCATCGCGGGCTCGAGCCGGGAGAAGGCATCGCGCAGGATGGTCTCGGCCAGCGGCTTGCCGGTCACCTTGCCGAAGGCCGCGTTGACGCGGGGGATGAAGGTCTCGGGCTCGCGTTGCCACTGCCGGGTGAGCTCCACGTGGACGCGCAGCAGCTTCTTGAGGGGCTCGCGCTGCTGCTCGAGCGCCTGGCGTGTCGTCACGAGCACGGTGGTATGGAAGCGCCGCTGGGGCCACACCTGGCGCTCGTCCAGGAGGATGTGGCCGCCGCCCTCGGCGACCATGCGCGCGCCCCACGGCTCGGGTACCCAGGCGCCCTCGAGCTTGCCGTGGATGAACAGGCCGAGGATGTCCGGATTGGACAGCGGGGTGACGGTGACGTCGCGGTTGACCTTCAATCCTTGCTGGCCCAACCAGTGGCGCAGCGCGATGTCCTGGGTGTTGCCGAGCTGGGGGCTGGCGAGCGTCTTGTCCTTGAGCTGCGCGGGGGTGCGCGCCGTCTTCGTCACCAGCACCGCGCCGGAGTCCACCGCCACGGCGATGACGCGCAGCTCCCGTCCGCCCTTGAGGAAGGTGTTGATGGCGGGGCCGGTGCCCACGTACGAGGCGTCGAGCGAGCCTGCGGTGAGCGCCTCCATGGCGGCGGGGCCCGCGTTGAACATCTTCAGCTCCACGCCCGGCACCGCCTGCTGGAAGGCCCCCGAGTCATTGCCCACCAGGGCCTGGGCATGGGTGATGTTGGGGAAGAAGCCCACCCGGAGCGGATGCGCCGCGTCCTGCTTCGCCGCCGCCCCCTGTGCCGGCTGCTCCTTCTTGCAACCGGCCGCCGCCACACACAGGACCGAGAGACCTACCGCCAGAAGTCCACCGCGCATATGCCTCCGAGCGTGGAGTGGGCTCCAAGGCCCCTCCACGGAGAACCACCGCGAGCGCTCTCACCCCGAGACCAGACCCCAGCGGCGCCGCACGCGCGTCTCCACGGTCTGGAAGAGGACCCGGTCGATGAGGGTGCCCACGAGGATGATGCACACCATCACCGCCATCACCTGGGCCGTTTCCATCAGCTCGCGTCCCATGGTGAGCAATTGGCCGAGGCCCCCGGAGACGTACAGCAGCTCTCCGGCCATGAGCGCCCTCCAGGCGAAGCTCCAGCCCAGCTTGAGCCCGGTGACGATGCCCGGCAGGGCCGCGGGCAAGAGCACGCCGCCGTAGAAGCGCGCGCCGCGGATGCCGTACGTGGAGGCCACGCGCAAGAGCAGCGGGTCCACGCTCATCACCCCGTCCTCCACCGCGATGGAGATGGCCAGCACCGAGCCCATCACCACCACGAAGATGATGGAGGTCTCCGTCAGGCCGAACCACAGCAGCGCCAGCGGCAGCCAGCAGATGGAGGGCAGGGCCTGCAGGCCCACCACCAGCGGCCGCAGGGTGCGCCGCACGAGCGCGATGCGCCCCATGGCGAGCCCCAGGGGAACCCCGATGAGCACGGAGATGCCATAGCCCTGCGCGAGCCGGCCCATGGAGCGCGCGAGCGCGTCCCACAGCCGTCCATCCCGCGTCATCGCCCAGAGGCTGTCAGCGACCGCCCTCGGGCCCGGGAACAGGTGGTGCGGCCAGGGACCGAAGTGGGCCAGCAGCGCCCACACGCCCAACAACCCCACGAGGACCATCAGCTTTTGTCCCAGGTGCCACACCTTCATGGTGCACTCCCCGTTCACCCGGAGCGCCCGGGCCAGTCATGGACTCGCTCGCCTTGAGCATCACGCGGATGCGCCGCGCCAGCTCCACCAGGGCGGGGTCGTCCGGGCCCCGGGGCATGGGCAGTCGCACCTCCAGGTCCTGGAGGATGCGTCCGGGCCGGGGTGCCATCACCACCACCCGGTTGGCCAGCATCAGCGCCTCGGTGACGTCGTGGGTGACGAAGACGATCGTCTTGCGCGTCTCCATCCACACGCGCTGCAGCAGCTCGTGCATGTGCTGGCGCGTCTGCGCGTCCAACGAGCCGAAGGGCTCGTCCATCAGCATCACCTGCGAGTTGACCGCCAGCGCCCGGGCGAGCGCCGTGCGCATCCTCATTCCCCCCGACAGCTCATGGGGCAGGGTGTTCTCGAAGCCATCCAACTGCACGTAGCGGATGAAGCGGCTGGCGCGCTCGGTGCGCTCGGCCTTGGACAGGCCCCGGGCGGCGAGCACGAACTCCAGGTTCTGCCTCACCGTGAGCCACGGGAAGAGCGCCGCCTCCTGGAACATCAGCAGGCGGTCCGGCCCGGGGCCCTTGATTTCCTTGCCGTCCAGGCGCACGTGGCCGCCGGTGGGGCGGATGTGGCCCGCCAGCGCGTACAGCAGGGTGGACTTGCCGCAGCCCGAGGGGCCCAGGAGGCAGACGAACTCGCCCGAGCGGATGTTGAGATTGACGTCCTGGAGCGCCACCACCTTGTTGGCGTAGCGGTGCTGCATGCCCTTGACGGCGATCTTCGCCGAGTCCTCGCCCACGCGGGCGGGCACCAGCGTTTCCTTCACGGTCTCCTTCACCTGGCGCATGCCCCGGAACAGGGTGCGCCACAGGCGGGAGAAGGGTCCCGGAGTGGGCTGGACGGCCTGGGAGGCAGACGTGCGCGAGGCGGCGGGGTCGGCGAGGCTCATGGCTCGGTCGTAGCGCAACTGGCGCAGTTCACAGCTCGAGTGGAGGGGGTCATAGACGAGGCAGGTATCGATGGGACGGCAGTAGACGTGCAGCGAGATGGCCTGGCCGCCGCGCGCGCCCGGGCGCACCGCGTGCAGATCCTGGAGGGCGTCACGGGAGTCCAGGGCTCCGGGCAGCAGGGTCCGGCGCGGCCCCACGCGCTCGACGAGGGCGTAGCCCGGCGCCTTGCCTCCCGCCACGAGCCGGTAGTCCTCCACCTCCAACTCGCCGGCCACCGTCATCAGGCAGCAGTCCTGGCCGTCATGCCCATGCACGGGCGCGCGCGAACCGCGGCCCCACCCGAGCACGATGACCTCCATGTCCTCGTCCCGGTACACGAGCGTGCGCGTGTACCGGCCCGGTTGCAGCAGGGCATAGGGCTCCACCAGCCCGTGCGGCAGGCGGCTCTCGCGCATCACCTGCTCGATGGCCTGCATGCCTCCCCGGGCGTGGGCCCGCCGAAGCCGGTGGATGTAGTGCGCCAGGGATGAAGGCGCGGTGGCGAGGGTGTTGTCGTGCCGTCGGGTGGAGAGCGAGTCCCTTGTCTGCCACGGACCGCTGAGGCTTTCGTTCATGGCCGCTCTCCTTCCGCCCTCACACCTGACCCCGGGGTCGGGGTGGTACGTCTCGTCAAAGGTGTGTCCTCCACCTTCAGCCGCCAAGGCAGGAAGGGTGTCCCAAAATGGGATTTCCCCTGGTTTTGGGGAGGGGCGATCGACCGACCGAGTGGTCTCGACTGTCCGGATTGTCCGGCCCCGGACCCTGCCGGGGGTTACGGGCGAGGGTTCCAGGGAGCGCTCGCCCGCCAGGCCGGGCCCGGGCGGTGGAAAAAGCGGGGCTCCACGCAACTCCTTCTCGTTTTCAGAGAGAATCAAGAGACGGATTTCTCAGCGGATTTCGCAGGAGCCCCCCGTGTCGAGCATCGATCGCAACCGCAATCTCTCCTCTCCGATTGGAACGGGTGCCCGCCAGGGGCTCGAGAAGACGCCCACGACGGCGGCCCCCACGCCGAACACGGTGAAGCCCCCGGTGGCCGGTACCCCCAAGGGGCTGGCCGCGAAGTCGGACGCCTTCCTCGCGCCGACGGCGCAGCCCGTGTCCCTGTCGGGGACGGGCAAGCCCAAGGAGAAGGAGCTGGACGGCATGCTCGTGGGCGCCGGGGGCCAGGTCTTCGCGCCGGGCACGCCGCTGAGCCAGATTCCGGGCGTCACGCCGCGCAACAACCCCAACCCGGACAAGACCATCATCTACGTCAACGGCATCCTCACGCCGTTGGCCAACCAGTCCAGCGACCTGCAGGCCATCGCCGACAAGTCGGGCGCGAAGGCGATCGGCATCCACAACTCCACCGGGGGCGCCATCGCGGACCTGGCGCAGTGTGTGAAGGACAAGCTGGACAAGGGCAAGAACCCGGCCGTGGACACGCTGGCGGACACCGTCTACTCGGAGCTCAAGGCGGGCCGGCAGGTGAGCCTCATGGGCTACAGCCAGGGCGGCCTCATCACCGCCCGCGCCCTGTTCGACGTGCAGAACCGGCTGCGCATCGAAGATGGGATGAGCAAGGCCGACGTCGAGAAGACGATGGGCCGCGTGAACGTGGAGACCTTCGGGGCGGCCTCGACGAAGTACCCGGACGGGCCCAAGTACGTGCACTACATCAACAACCGCGATGCCGTGCCCACGCTCACCGGGCTCGGGGGCAGCTTCGATCCGCTCAGCTTCCTCAAGGACGCGGGCAAGGGCGCGGTGGTGCACCGCTTCGGCGACGGGGGCCTCAACCTGGTGAAGAACCACAGCATCCAGGAGACGTACCTCAAGCACCGCGTGCCCTTCGAGCAGGCACGCGCCAACCAGTTCTGAGGCCGTCGGCCGCTCAGGATTTCTTGTTGTTCTTCTGCGCGCGCTCGAGCCGCTCGAGCCGCTGCGTGGGGACGTCGTCGCCGAGCTTCTGGGAGACATAGGCGCTCGCCGAGGCGAGCTTGCGCATCAGCCCGCTGGGGGGAGGCGGCGCTTCCCTCGGCATCGAGAAGAAATCGGAGCCCACCTGGAGCAGCGCGCGCGCCATGTCCTGCTCGTCCGGCGAGGCCTGGGGATAGAAGAGCGCGGCGAGCCGGCGGTGGCCGTGCGCGGCGGCCTTGGTGAGGGCGGACTCGCCCAGGCGGTCGGTGAGGGAGGGATCCGCGCCCCCGGCGAGCAGCACCCGCGCGAGCGGCTCCTCCCCCCGCTCGGCGGCGAGCATGAGGGGGGTGCGGCCCTCGGCGTCGAAGGGGTTGGGATCGGCGCCCCCGGCGAGCAGGGCCTCCACGCGCGACACATCTCCCGCCACCACGGCATCGAAGAGGGACATGAACGACCTCCAGGGCGCGGAGCATGGCGCGTTCCCCCGCGCCGCGCCACCAGGAGGGCTCTAACGTCCGGGGTTGCGCGCGGGGGGCCGCGCCGTGGCGGGTGGGGGAGCGCTCGTCTGGAGGTCCGCGAAGCGCCCCTCACGCTCCAGGCGGAGGAGATCCTCGTCGGTGACGAACTCCTGCTTGAGCAGCTCGCGCGCGCGTTTGACCTTGGCGAGCAGCACGGGGTTGGTGATGGGGGTGCTGTTGTCGCGGGTGGGGCGGGGGGGAGGCCGCATGAGGGAGAAGGTGCCGCGGGCGGGGTGGCCGTCGGCGCTCACGCCCTCGAGGGCGTAGGTGATGGAGAAGACGCCGGGCTCGGCCTGGGTGTCGAAGGTGAGCTTCACCTCGGTGCCCGGGCCCTCGGGGATCTCCGACACGGGCAGGCTCGCGGATTCCACCTGCTCCGGGGGAGGCGGACCCTCCTTGTCACCGATGAAGGCGCGGGTGGTGGTGACGCGGGTGAGGCGCACGGGGCCGCGGAAGTGGTGGGAGAGGCGGAAGGTCTGCCGCACCACGCCGTCCGCGTCGAGCACGGGAAAGCGCGGCGTGCTGGCGGCGAACAGGGTGACGATACCCTTCTTGTCGAAGTTCTCGAAGGAGGTGTTGAGCACCTGGAGCGAGGAGCGGCCCGTCTCCTTGCGGCCCGAGGCATCGAAGACCTCCACGCGCACGAGGTGTTGCGTGTACTGGCCGCCGAGGCCCGGGCCGGGGGCGAGGGCATGCGAGACGAGGGGCCCCGAGGTGGTCTCGGGGGCGGAGTCGTCGAAGGTCCACACGTAGCGCGTGGGGACGAAGGGCTTGGGGGCGGGCTGTCCGGGGGCCACGGGCTTGTCCATCACGCGGGCGAAGAACTCGTAGTCGGCCTCGGAGTTGGGCAGGCGCCGGGACATGACGTGCACGAGCCGCTCGGGCTCGCAGTCCTTCACCCGGTAGGCGGGGATGGGCACGGTGACGGACACGTTGTCCTTGGTGAAGACGGTGACGCGGGGCAGCTCGTAGGCGCCGGTGTCGTCGCGCCACACGCGCACGGGGATGCGCTGGCCGGTGCCGTCGCCCACGGTGTAGTGCAGGTAGGCGTCGTTGCCGTCCGGGGTGTGGGCGCGCACGGAGATGAGGTTCTCCTCGCCCGAGCACACCTCCTCCTTCTCCACGCGCACCTCGTCGACGATGGGGAGCGCGGGCGTGGGCGCCTGGGGCGCCGGGGCCGCGGCCAGGGGCGTCGGGGCCGCGGCGGTGGCTGGAGCGGCCGTGTCGCCGGGGGACGGCGCGGTGCGGGTGCGCGCCTGGGTCACGGCGGGCGGCGCGTCTGGCTCCGCGCGCGACAACCACCAGCCCACGGCGGCTCCGAGGGCGAGGAGCGCGAGCAGCACCCACGTCGGGCGTCCGGGGCGCCGGGAAGGGTTCTCGGGGGTCGAGGTCATCTCGGGGGGAGCGTCCTGTCCGGGGGGAGAGCTACTGCCAGCACCCGTAGACGTTGCCGCCCGAGTTCCATTGGAGCTCGTGCGTGTAGTCCACGCCCCAGACGGTGTTCCTCATGGGGTGCACGCCCCAGCCGCCGATGCGATCCGGGCTGATGGAGGTGGCGGTGGCGTTGGGATCATCGCGCACGCTCTTCCAGTAGCCGCCCTCCGTGTTGTCGCACAGGTTGGTGGACATGCAGTTGGCGGCCTGGTTTCCGGCGTTGCCACACACGTTGTAGAAGGGGCAGGCGACGGTGAGCGCCGCGTTGATGAACCAGCCGAGCGACTGTTTGCACTGGTTGTAGACGCCCGTGTAGAGCGAGTTGGAGGCGTTGGCGATCGCCTCGTGCGAGTACGTGTGGGGCGTCACCTGTCCGCGGCCCGCGTAGTTGTGCGCGTAGGCGAGGAAGGTGGAACACACCATGCCGTTGTTCACCGAGTCGCCCGGCACATGGTTGACGGCCTGCAGGTCCCGGTATTGGAAGAGGGAGTAGCTGACGCGCTGCCCATGGCGCAGGGGCCGGTCGATGGCCTGACCGGGATCCGAATGGGACACGTCACTGACGTAGGGGTGGTTGTACCAGATGGCGTCGCCGATGATGGCGGCCTGGGTGGGATCTCCCTGCTGCCAGCCGGCCCACTCGGTGCCGTCATCCGTGTACATGTAATTGTAGATGCCGCCCTGGTTGATCTGCTCCAGGCCCGGGTAGCCGTACTGCAATTGCTGGCCATTCATCGGCTTGGTGCACACGCCCGGCCAGTCCGTCTGCTTGGGGGTGGCCATGGTGGCGTGCGTCACGCCCGCGCCGGGCCCATGCGAGAGCATCGAGTGGGTGCGGTACTCGCCAATCGCATCCAGCACGGAGCGGATGGGACCGGGGCCCCGGTTGAACACCACCGCTCCATTGGGCGCGTTCCATCCGGCGGCGGTCGAGCCACACCCCTCCGCCGCCTGGGCACCAGCCCCCCACAGCAGCGTGGACACCGCGACAGTCCCTGCGAGCAGTAGACGCATTACGACACCTTCATTGGTCACGAGGCTCGGCGCGATCGCGCCCGGATGCATGGTTCCCAGGGCGATGGGGCACCGGATCACACCGAACGAGCGGGAACGGAACCTGGGCCGCTCTTTCTTATTCCTCCCATGCACGGATGACCAGAGAGCCCCGGAAGAATCTCTTGACAGGGTGTGTCAAATGACTCCCGGACAACGTACTGGGATGCAAGGAGTACAGGCGACTGGACGGGCGCGCGAAGGTCTGCCTGGGGAGCGGGCGGGGAGCTCAGCCCTGCCGCGGCCCCTGGGGCTCGGGGGCGGCGGGGAGCTCCAACCGGAAGGTGGTGCCGCCGGTGGCGGGAAAGTCGATGGAGATCTGCCCGCCATGGGCATCCAGGTTGCGCCGGACGATGGCGAGGCCCAGGCCGGTGCCGGTGGCCTTGGTGGTGAAGAAGGGCTCGAAGAGGCGCGCGCGCAGGTGGGGGGGGATGCCGGGGCCGGTGTCGGTGAACTCCACGGTGGCGCCGGGGCCCTCGGCGCGGCGGCGCGCGGAGACGCGCAGCGTGCCGCCCTGGGGCATGGCCTGCACGGCGTTGAGGGCGAGGTTGAGGAAGGCCTGGCGCATCATCCGCTCGTCCACGGGGATGGGGGGCACGTCCGGCGCCAGCGCCCACTCCACCTGGACGTGGGCCTGGGCGGGGGAGGCCGCGTTGACGGCTTCCTCCAGCAGGTTCACCAGGGGGATGGGCTGGGGGTGGGGCTGGGCGGGACGGGCGAAGTCGAGCAGGTCATCCACGAGCCGGTTGAGGCGGTGGGCTTCCTCCGAGACGATGCCCACCAGCAGGTGCCCGGGGCTGTCGGGCTCCTGGTAGCGGCGCAGGGCGGCCAGGGCGTTGAAGATGGCGCCCAGGGGGTTGCGCACCTCGTGGGCGAGCACGGCGGACAGCTCGCCGAGCGCGGCGAGCCGCTCGCGCTCCACGAGCTGGCGCTGGGTGCGCTGCAACTCCTCGTGCAGGCGCGCGAGCTCCTCGGCGCGTCCGCGCACCTCCTGCAGCAGCCGGTGGGACTCGATGGCGGCGGCGAAGTGCACGCCCATGGCGCGCAGGGTTTCCTGCTCCAGGTGGGACAGGACGCGCCGCTGGGCGAAGGCGAGCACGAGCGCGCCCACCATGCGCGAGCCCGTCTTCAGGGGCACCATGGCCACGGCGGAGCGCTGGGTGTCGCGCAGGTGGGTGCGCGTGGGCTCGGGGAACTCCTCGACGTAGCGCACCTGGGGGTAGTCATGGCGCAGCACCGCGTCGGCCATGGTCCCGCCCAGCGGATAGCGCAAGTAGTATTGTGCCGCCTCCTTGCTGAGGCCCCGTTGCCAGACGAGCTGCATCTCATGGCTCTGCTCGAGCCACAGCAGGAAGCTCACGGACTCGCAGCGCATCAGGGCGAAGAGTTCCGCGGCGCCCGGCTCGAAGATGTCCCGGGGTTCCCGGGCGGTGGCGGCCACCGCGGCCAGGCGGTTGAGCGCGGCGAGCGCGGTGTTGTGCGTGGACAGGCGCGAGATGATGCGCGCGGAGGCCAGGGCGGCGGACACCTGGGCGGCGAAGAGGCGCACGGCGGGCAGTTCCTCCTCACTGAGCCAGCGCGCGGCCACCGTCAGCAGGGCGTGTCCTTCTCCCTCTCCATCGATGCGGGCGCACACGGCGGGCAGGGGGGCGAGCAGCCCGAGGAAGGCCCGCACCGGCTCTTCCCGGCCCTTGCCCACGAACTGATCCGCCTCCCAGGCGAGGCTCTCCGCATGGGCGGCTCCCTCCCGCCAGGCACGCCGCAGCAGGGGACTCCACGCGCCCTGGGCATCGACGAGGTGCTGCCCGTTGAAGCGGGTCTCCTGGGGGGTGGTGTGTTCGGCGATGAACGCATGGGCCAGCCGGACGCGGTCTCCCTCGGGAACCAGGTAGCCATGGGACAGCCCCAGCTCGGCGAGCCCCTCGAAGACGCGGTGGAGCACCTCCTGCTCGGAGTGGATACCCGGCAGCGAGGCGCCCAGGGTGGCCATGCGTTGCAGGACCTGGCGCTGGAGCAGGCGGTCGGACAGGTCGCGCACCAACACCAGCACGTCCGGCCCGGACACGGACACGTTGAGCTCCACGCGCAGCTCGCCCCGGGCGGCGCGCAGCGACGTCTCGTAGATTTCCGGGACGCGCTCTCCGCGCATCCGGCGCTGGTGCCGCTCGGTCATGAGCGGGGCCGCGTGGGTGGAGAACTGCTCGATGCACGCGCCCTCCACCTGCTCGCGCGGGTAGCCCATCAAGGTGCAGAACGCCGGGTTGGCATGGATGATGTGGCTGTCGCGGACCACGACCATGGCGTAGGGCAAGGCATCCAGATGGTCGTAGGTGCCCCCCCGGGCCGTTTCAGGCTTCGTCACGGGGAGGACGATGACATTCCGGCCCGGAGGAGGGAAGCGGAGCCGGAGAGGGGGGGGCCTGGACTTCGGCTTGACCCAGGCATTTGCCTTCCTTCTAGACCTGGACCCCCCGGCGCGTCTGAGTTGCGCGGCGCGCGCCTTCAGTGCTAAGCGGCGCCCGCGTGTGAGGACGGCGGGGCGGGCGAGGGCAGGCGAACCCGTGGTTTTCCCGAGGCTGGTCGAGGCGATGGCGGAGAAGGAGCCTGGGGACGAGACGAAGGACGGCGAGTTGTCGGAGACGGCCCGGCAGATGCGGGCGGCCCAGCCGTACATCGCCGCGGTGTGGAAGCTGGTGGGTGGAGCGGTCGTCGGGGTGCTGGGAGGCTACTTCCTGGACAAGGGGTTGGGGTCGTCGCCGTGGGGGATGCTGGGGTTGAGCCTGGTGGGCATCTCCGTGGGCTTCTACGGGTTCCTGCACGAGATGGCCCAGTTGGGAAAGAGGAAGCGGTGAGCGGCGGCGGCGAGCGGTCCTTTCGCACCTACGCGGGGTTGTCGGCGGGGGTGGCGGTGCTGGCGGTGGGTCTGGCGCTCTGGGTGCCGGGGCAGTTGGGGTGGGGACGGGGCGCGTTGTTGGGCGCGCTGTTGGCGGTGGGGTCGGGAGCGCTGGGGTTGTGGCTCAAGCGGCGGGCGTTGCGGCGGGACATGGTGGCCGCGCTGATGGTGGTGGCGGTGGTGTTCGGGCTGAGGGCGGCCCTGGTGGTGGTGGGGCTGGTCTGGGTGGTGCGGCGGGAGTGGGATGTGGTGGCGTTCGTGGCGGGGTTCTTCGGGACCTACTTCGTGCTGCAGTGGATTGAACTGAGCTATGTCATGGCCGCGTCGCGGAACGCGGCGGGCGGAGACGAGTGATGCGCAAGGCAATGATTCTTCTCGCCAGCCTGATGGCGGGCATGGCGTTCGCCGCTCCCACGGAGGGCGAGCACGCGGCGCCCCAGTCGCACCTCGAGAAAGAGGAGCAGGACGTGGCGGGCTACATCCTCCACCACGTCTCCGACTCGAACGAGTACGAGTTCGAGATTCCCCTGAGCGACAACCACATCCTCATCCACCTGCCGCAGTTCGGCATTCCGCTGCGCGCGGGCGTCTCCTGTGAGCCTCGCCCCACGCCGGATGGGCACGGCAAGGCCGTCCCCTCCTGGAGCGAGGGCTGCCTGGACCTGTCCATCACCAAGCACACGCTGATGATGTGGCTGGCGGCGGTGCTGCTCATCGGCTCGGTGCTGCTCTTCAGCAACCGCGACAAGTCGAAGCTGGTGCCCCGGGGCACGTCGGCCAACCTCTTCGAGATGCTCGTGCTCTTCGTGCGCGACGAGCTGGCCATCAAGAACATCGGCAAGGAGGAGGGCCCGCGCTACACGCCCTACCTGCTCACCGCGTTCTTCTTCATCCTCTTCATGAACCTGCTGGGCCTGTTCCCCTGGATGGCGACGGCCACGGGCAACATCGGCGTCACGGTGGCGCTCGCCCTGTGCACCTTCATCCTCACGCAGATCGCCGGCATCCGCGCCGCGGGCCTGGGTGGCTACCTGGCGCACCTCACCGGCGGCGTGGCCCCGTGGCTGTGGCCCATCATGATTCCGGTGGAAGTGCTCGGCCTGTTCACCAAGCCCTTCGCGCTCACCATCCGTTTGTTCGCCAACATGCTGGCGGGCCACATCGTCATCTTCTTCCTGCTCGGCCTCATCTTCATGCTCGGCCACCCCGCGGTGGCCCTGGTCAGCGTGCCCTTCGCCCTGGGCATCTACCTGCTGGAGCTGTTCGTGGCCTTCGTGCAGGCGTACGTCTTCACCATGCTCTCCGCGCTCTTCATCGGCATGGGCGTCGCCATGGCGCACCACCATGATGACCACGGCGCCGAGAGCAAGGAGCTGGGCCACAGCCACGACCACGGCCGTGCCCACATGTAAAGAACCTGGCGGTTCGAAAGGCCGCCGGAGGTAGTCCCCAGGGCCATCACGACCCCCCCAATAAGTGGGTCCCCTTCGCAAGAAAGAAGACGCATTCCCATGACCAGCATTGCGCTCGCCTTCCTCTCCGCCGGTATCGGTGCCGGCCTCGCCATCATCGGTGCCGGCCTGGGCATCGGTAAGCTCGCCGCCGCCGCCATGGACGCCACGGGCCGTCAGCCGGCCGCCAGCGGCGACATCCGCACCACCATGATCATCGCCGCGGCCCTCATCGAAGGCGCCACGCTGTTCGCGCTGGTCGTGTGCATCCTGCTCGCCATCAAGACCTGAGCCGGGCGCGTTGAAGCAGTTCCTGGTCTGGCGCCTTCCCGCATGCCGCGGGGGGCGTCGGCCACCACCCTGACGCCGTACCCCTGAAGGCCGCCATGTTCCTGCCCAACGTTCTCGCCGCCAGCAGCTTCGTGGAGGTCCGCCCGGGCCTCATCTTCTGGACGCTCGTCACCTTCATCATCGTCGCCATCATCCTGCGCTGGAAGGCCTGGGGTCCCATCCTCTCGCTCGTGGAGGAGCGCGAGAAGCAGATCTCCAGCTCCATCGAGGCCGCCAAGCGTGAGCGCGCCGAGGCCGAGAAGCTGCTCGCCGAGCAGAAGACGGCCATCGCCGAGGCCCGCCGCGAGGCCCAGGAGCTCCTGCGCCGCAACCAGCAGGAGGTGGAGAAGTTCCGCGAGGACCTGATGGCCAAGAGCCGCAAGGAGGCCGATGCCTTCAAGGCGTCCGCCCAGCGCGAGATCGAGGAGCAGAAGTCCAAGGCCATCGCCGAGGTGAAGGCCCTGACGGTGGACCTGGCCATGGAAGTGGCCGGCAAGCTGCTCAACGAGCGGCTGGACGACACCAAGCACCGCGCCCTGGCCGAGCAGTTCGTGCAGGGTCTGCCGCCCGCCAAGGGCGGAGCCGAGCGCCGCTCGTAGTCCCCTTCGTCAGGACGTATAGGAGTCCACCATGGCGCTCTCCATCGGCATCGTCGGTCTGCCCAACGTGGGCAAGTCCACCCTGTTCAACGCGGTGTCCGCCGCGGGGGCCCAGGCGGCCAACTACCCGTTCTGCACCATCGAGCCCAACGTGGGCGTGGTGCCAGTGCCCGACGAGCGCCTGGACAAGCTGTCCGCGCTGATCAAGCCGCTCAAGAAGATCCCCACGTCGCTGGAGTTCGTGGACATCGCGGGCCTGGTGCGCGGCGCCTCCAAGGGCGAGGGCCTGGGCAACCAGTTCCTCGCCAACATCCGCCAGGTGGACGCGGTGCTGCACGTGCTGCGCTGCTTCGAGGACGACAACGTCACCCACGTGGAGGGCGGCGTCAATCCGGTGCGCGACCGGGACGTGGTGGACACGGAGCTGTGTCTCAAGGACATGGAGACCGTGGACAAGCGCCGCGAGCGCTCCCAGAAGAACACGAAGATGGGCGGCAAGGCGGCCGAGGAGGCCAAGGCCGAGCTCGCGCTGCTCGATCGCATCAAGGCGGGGCTGGACGCGGGCACCACGGTGCGCGCGCAGAAGCTCACCGACGACGAGCGCGCCGTCATCCGCGATCTCTTCCTGCTGACGGACAAGCCCGTGCTGTACGTGGCCAACATCGGCGAGAAGCAGATCGGCAAGGAGGACTCCGACCCCTTCGTGAAGCAGGTGCGCGACATGGCGGCCAAGGAGGGCGCGGGCGTGGTGGTGCTGGCGGCCGCCATGGAGTCGGAGATCCAGCAGCTTCCCGAGGAGGAGCGTCCGGGCTTCCTGGAGAGCGCGGGCCTCAGCGAGCCGGGCCTGCACAAGGTGGTGCGCGAGGGCTACAAGCTCCTGGGCCTGCAGACCTACTTCACCGTGGGCGAGCAGGAGTGCCGCGCGTGGACCATCCACAAGGGCTACAAGGCGCCGCAGGCGGCGGGCGTCATCCACTCGGACTTCGAGCGCGGCTTCATCAAGGCCGAGGTCATGCGGTGGGAAGACCTCATCAAGCTCGGCAGTGAGTCGGCGGTGAAGGAGAAGGGCCTGCTGCGCGTGGAAGGCAAGGAGTACGTGGTTCAGGACGGCGACTGCATGCACTTCCGCTTCAACGTCTGAGCTGCTTGCCCCCGAGGGCAGGAGAGGGTGCCGGATGGACCGATGCTCGGGTCCCGGCACCCTCTGTCATTTCGACGCCTCCGGCGTGTCCGGCGTCCCCACGTAGCGGGCCCGTGGACGCAACAGCGCTCCCTGCTCGCGCTGCTCCAGCACGTGCGCCACCCAGCCCGCCGCGCGCCCCACCGCGAACAGCGCCGTCGCCGCGCCCGCCGGCAGCTCCAGCGCCGAGGCCAGCGCCACCAGGCCGAAGTCCACGGTGGGCCCGGGGTAGCCCGCCTCCCGCATCGTCTCCTCCACCCCACGCAACACCCGCACGGCCACGGGCTCCGGACGCAGTGCGTACGCGACCTCCAACAGCGGCGGTGTGCGTGGGTCTCCCTCCGGGTAGAGCGGGTGACCGAAGCCCGGCACGTTCTCGCCTCGCCGCAGCCGCTCGAGCACTCCCTGGCGCGCCCGCTGGGGAGTGCCCACCTCGTTGAGCAGGGCCTCGATGCGATCACACGCGCCGCCATGCCGCGGCCCCGACAGCGCCGACAACGCGGCACTCATGCACGCGTAGAGATCCGCTCCCGACGAGGCCGTCACCCGCGCCGCGAAGGTGGACACGTTCAGCTCGTGATCCGCGCACAACACCAGGGCGCGGTTCAACAGCTCGGGCGCGCGCTTTTCCGTGACGCCCCAGGCCACCGCCAGCGAGTCCGCCACGCTCCGCTCCTTGAGCGCCCGGTTCACTCGCGACGGGGCATGGCCTCCGCTCACCCAGGCCGCCAGGTGTCGCAGCAGGTGCCGGGCCCGGATCCGCTCCTGCTCCGCGGGGGCCGCGAAGCGCACGGCGTCCCATGCGCCGAGCAGCGGAACCACCGCCAGCAGCACCGTGAGCGGGGGCGAGTCCCCGGGAAGCAGCGCCGCCACCGAGGCGGGGGGCAGGGGCGGCTCGGGTGTGGGCCACCGCACGGGGCTCACCGGCAGGCTGCCCGTCCAGAGCAGCTCCGCCACGTCCTCCAGGCTCCGGCCCTCCACCGCGAGATTCACCGCGGAGTACTCCCGGTACGCGAGTCCTTCCGCGCCCACCCGTGATACCGCCGAGTCGATGACGGGCTCGCCCCAGCGCAGCGCGCCCGCCGCCACCGCCGCGTGCCCCGCGCGCGCGTCATGCCGGACCTTCAACCGCGCCAGGTCCGCTCGCACGTACCGCTTCTCCTTCGTCCCGGGCTCGGGCACGCACCGCACCAGCCCTCGGCTCACGTAGGTGTAGAGCGTGGCCCGCTTCACCCCGAGCAGCTCCGCCGCCTCCTGCGCGGACACCAGCTCCTCATGTCGACTGTCGAATCGCGATTGAGCAGGTGCCGCTCTCTCCTTGGCCATGTCTCGTATCTCCTCGTGGAGAGTGTCGGCTCGACTCGACTCGACGGGCCGTCGAGTCATGTCCGGAGATCGTACCCCATGCGGGTTGATGGGATGGGGAGTCCGACCGCCGCCGCGCCTGGAGCAGCGCTGAGGTAGGCTCGCGCGGCTCATGGCCTCCCTCCTGGATTCGCTCGACCGTGCGCGCCTCCTCAAGGACCGCGAGGCGGCGCGCGAGGTGCTCCGCTCCGACGACCCCCCCCACCTCTCCCTCTTGCGGCTGTCGGACGCGGGCCTGCTCGCCGGTGGACTCGCCGTGTCGTTCGGGGTTCAGCCCGAGGAACTCATCGCGCCCCTCACGCTCGCCATGGGCGGCGCCGCACGGCGCTTCAAGATCATCGACGTGCGCGAGCGTCCCGTCCTGGAACTCCACATCCTCGCCGGAGACGTGTCCGAGCGCTGGGAGGTGGAGGACCTCGCCGCGCTCGTGCACAACCTCAACGACCTCTACCGGGAGGCACCCGACGTGAGTGCCATCGCCGTGCTCGGGGAGTGGAACGACGCGCTCCACCTGCTGTGCGTGAGCAAGTCCTCCCTGCCCCGGCTCTTGCGCGAGCCCTTCTTCGCCCCGCGCAACCGCGACGTCCTGGAGCGCCTCGTCCCGCGGCGTTGAGTCACACCGCGAGCGGGGTGGCCGCCGGCTCGTCCGCGGCCGTGCGGGTCGCCTGCTTCTTGCGCTCGTGGTACCAGCGGCGGAAGGCGAGCGTGGCCCGGTCCGTCGCCACGCTGCGCTCCTCGGACACCGGTGGCGCCTCGACCGGGTGGCTCGACTCCACGATGGCCCGGTCCTCGTGCAGGATGCGCGTGTTGTAGCGGTCCACCAGGGCCGCCAGCGGCTGCATGCGCACGAAGTCGCGCGCGGCCGCCAGCAGCATCCGCGTGTGGTTGGCGTCCACCGGGATGCACCACATGTGCAACTGCATGAGGCGCCCGGGGATGGGGATGTTCAACCGCATGCCGTTGGGACGCAGCCAGTCCAGCGAGCCCTGGGGCGGGACTCCATCCATGCTGGACCAGGTGCGAAAGCCCGTGGACGTGGGCTCCACCTCCACCTCCATCGTCGACTCCGGCTTCATCCTCCGGCGCAGCCCCCGGCCGATGGTGCGCTGATGCACGAAGGGCAGGTGGGGCGAGTCCAGCATGTTCTCCATCGCCCGCGTCCAGTGCGCGTTCCACGTCTCCGCGTAGAACCCCACGTGCACCCCCGGCTTCTCCAGGGACTCGGGCACGTACGGCTCGTCGGGGGCCTCTCCGCCCGGGCGCGTGTAGAGCCAGATGAGCCCCCCGCGCTCGCGCACCGGAAAGGCCGTGACGGCGTAGCGCTGGCGCTTCTCCTCGGGCAGCGCGTTGAGGGGAATGTGCGTGCACGAGCCGCTCGCGCTGAAGCGCCACCCGTGGAAGGGACACTCCAGGCACCCGTCCGCCCCCACCTTGCCGAGCGACAGCTTCACCCCCCGGTGCGGGCACTGGTCCCTCAGCGCCGACAGCGTGCCCCGCCCATCCCGGAACAGGACGATGCGCTCGCCGGCCAGCGTCAGCCCCAACGGCTTGCCCCGCACCTCGCGGGACATCGCCACGGGCGTCCACACCTCCGCCATGCCCTCCTGGGCGAATCCGTCCAACATCGTTCCTCCCACGCCAGTCTCGCTGGATAGAATATCACGAGTGGTTTATTTAATTTCAAGCCGAAGGGGAGGGAGGCGGACGTCGCGAGCGGAGGAAGGTTGGATTCCGTACGACATCCGGCTTATTCAAAGTCCCATGGCCCGGGTGAAGGGAAGCCGCAACGCGGACTACGAGAAGGAGCGGGCGCGACTGCTGGAGGCCGCGCGCCTGCGGCTGCTCGCGCCGGACGGGGCCCAGGCGAGCTTCCGGGAACTCGCCGAGGCGGCGGAGGTGAGCGTGGCCACGCTGCGCCACTACTTCGGCTCCCGCGAGACGCTGGTGTTGGAGGTGATGGCGGACATGCACCGGCGGGGACTGCCCTACCTGCTCGCCTCGGCCACCGAGCCCCATGGCCCGGTGCGCGAGTCGCTCCAGTGGTTCCTCCAGTCCCTGCTCACCGGCTGGCGCCTGGGCGTGGGCGCGGTGCACGCCTTCGGCCTGTCCGCGGGTCTGGGCCACGGGACGCTGGGGCCGGCGTACGTGAAGGAGTTGCTCGAGCCCACGCTCCAGGCCGCCGAGGCCCGTCTGGCCCGCCACATCGCCGACGGGGAGCTGCGCCGCTGTGACGTGCGCCACGCCGCGCTGGAGCTGGTGTGTCCGGTGGTGCTCGGCCTCCTGCACCAGTTGCAGTTGTCGGGGGCGAGCTGCCGCCCGCTCGACGTGGAGCGCTTCCTGGAGGACCACCTGGACACCTTCCTCCGGGCCCATGCCGTGGCCGCGGAGCCTCCCGCTCCCCCGCGCCCCGGAGCGGGCCGCCGGGCCTAGGCGTTGCCCAGCAGGATGGCGAGGGTGGTCAGGGTCATCGCGGGACCCTGCTGGGTGAGGGCCGGTGGCAGGGAGAGGACCACGGGCCGCTGGGGTATGCCCCCACAACTGCGCGAGCCCTGGTACGTCCCCTCCGGGGTGACCTTCAAGTCATACCCACAGCGGCCCACGCTGCCCGTGAGTGACTGGGGGCCCAGGCTGAGGTTCATCAGCGTGCCGAGGAAGTTGCCGCGCGCCTGGGTGACGCCGTCCTGCTCCTGGAGGTGCAACCGGGTGAGTTGGCCTCCCACCGTGCCCCCCACCTCGTCGGCTTCGAGGTCGAGGAACACCACCCGGCCGAACATCCTGCCCCGCAGCTCCTGGCCTTGGCGGGTGAGCTGGATGTCGGCGCTGGTGATGCTGTCCCCCGTTATCCGGGCGGTGATGGCGCTCTGGGGCGTGCGCAAGGTGAGGTACTGCTCCCGCGGCTGGGCCGTGGCGACCGTCCCCCACGCGAGCGCGGCGGCGGCCACCCCGAGGACCCGGCCCCTTCTCTTGCTGTTCGAGGGCTTCATGGCGGAAGGATAAGGAGGCGGCATGCGCCGTGTTCGTGCCTTCGTCGCGCCGCTCGTGCACCGGCCACCCGGCGGGGGTGTAACGCCGCGCGACATATTCTTCGTTCCCCAACGGTTGGACCCTTCGTTCTCCAAGTGTCGTGCTCTGGCAGGCGGCCAAACTCATCGAGCGGGGAGGGACTGCGCACGCGCGCGCTCCACGTTAATGTGGCGACGCCGCCGAAGCCGTTCGGCCTGCGAAAAGTGGTGCACCGTGTCGTCGTGGTGGAAGCACGTGAAGAGGAAGCTGCGCCGGGCTCGGGTGCGGTTGCTGCGAAGCGCGGGTCAACCGGAACAGATCGCCGGGGGCATGGCGCTCGGCCTGTTCGTGGCGATGCTGCCGCTGCTGGGTCTGCAATTGCCGCTGGTCGTCCTCATCGCCGAGTTGCTGCGCCGCCTGGCGCATATCCACGTGTCGCGAGTCGCCGCCCTCGCGGGCGTGTGGCTCACCAACCCGCTCACCGCCGCGCCGCTCTACGGCCTGTGCTACGTCGTCGGCCGTCCCCTGGCGCACTACCTGCTGCCCGTCTCGTTCCGGTCCGCGAACACCGAGTCCGCGCCGCTCGAGCTGTCCGCGTTGTCGTTCTCCGGCCCCGATGCGCTGGAGGTGGTGCTGGGCCTGGTGCTCGGCAGTTTGATGCTGGGCGTGCCCACCGCCTGGCTCGGCTACCGCATCACCTACGGCATGGTGTCCCGGCAGCGCGCCCAGCGTGAGCAGCGCCGGGCCCGCCGCACCCGCGCCCCGGGTCTGGTCGCCGGAACGTAGCCGCCCACCACGCGGGGGCTCCGGACGCCTGCCCCACGAGCAGCCAGCACCACGCATTTTCCGGGAGGGGAATGTGTCCTCCCGGGCATTCACTGCTCGGTTCCCGCTCCTCTCCAGGATTCTCTTCGTGACCCGACACGGGGGATGATGCGAGGCACGGGTGGTGGTGCGCGGATGCGCTGGCGGACAGGCTCCGGGGTGTGTCCGGAAAGGAAATGCGTGATGGTGTGGACCGAGCAGCTTCCCGGCCGGCGGGAGATGTCCCGATGAAGGCGTCCGCCAGCGAGGCCTCCTCGCGCGAGCGCACCTCCGCCGCGGAGGTCCTCTCGGGAGGAGGCGACACGGGGGCGCTGCTGCGCGCCCTGGACTGGTCGAAGACTCCCCTGGGTCCCATCGAGTCCTGGCCCCAGAGCCTGCGCTCGGCCATCAGCATCTGCCTGGGCTCGGGCTTCCCCATCAACCTCTACTGGGGCTCGGAATACGTGATGCTGTACAACGACGGCTACGCCCCCATCGCCGGAGGCAAGCACCCGTGGGCGCTCGGCCGGGGCGGGCGCGAGGTGTGGCCGGAGATCTGGGACTCCGTCGGCGAGTCGTTCGCGCGGGTGATGGCGACCGGCGAGGCGACGTACCTCGAGGACAGCCTCCTGCTCATGCACCGCCATGGGTACACCGAGGAGTGCTACTTCAACTACTCCCTCAGCCCCATCCGGGGTGAGAGCGGCCGGGTCGAAGGCATCTTCAACGCGGTGATGGAGACGACCTACCGGGTCATCAACGCGCGGCGCAACCAGGTGCTGCGCGAGCTGGGGGAGCGGGTGGTCCTGGCGCGCTCGGCCCGGGATGCCTGCACCCTGGCCGCGAGCACGCTGGGCTCGTCACTCGCGGACGTGACCTTCTGTGCGCTCTACCTCGTGGAGGACGGGTACTCCGACGCGCGGCTCGTCGCGGAGGCGGGACTTCCCGCGGGCTCCTTCCCCGCGCGGCTTCCGGTGGAGGAAGGGCCGCACGCTCCCTGGCCCCTGGCCGAGGCCCGGAACTCGGGCCGTGTGCAGCAGGTGGGGGGACTGTCCGAGCGGCTCGGCTTCGCTCCCCCCGGTGGCAACTGGCCGGAGCCCACGAACACGGCGCTGGTGGCCCCCTTCCTGCCGGGTGGAGCGGGCGAGGCGTCCGGGTTCCTCCTCATGGGCGCCAGCCCCCGCCGGGCCGTCGACGAGGACTACCTCCAGTTCGCCGAGCGCGCGGCGGCGCTCGTGGCCCGTGCCGTGTCGACCGCCACGGCGTTCGAGATCGAGCGCAAGCGGGCCGAGGCGCTCGCGGAGCTGGACCGGGCCAAAACGGTCTTCTTCTCCAACGTGAGTCACGAGTTCCGCACGCCGCTCACGCTGATGCTCGGTCCCACCGAGGACGCGCTCGCGTCGTCGGACCCGGTGCTGCGCGGCCCGGCGCTGGAGATGGTCCACCGCAACGAGCTGCGGTTGTTGAAGCTGGTCAACACGCTGCTCGACTTCAGCCGCATCGAGGCGGGCCGCATCGAGGCCTCCTTCGTCCCCATGGACCTGGCGGAGCTGACGCGCGAGCTGGCGAGCACCTTCCGCTCGGCGGTGGAGCGCGCCGGACTGCGCCTGGGCGTGGAGTGCGCGCCGCTGCCCGCGCCCGTCTACGTCGACCGCGACATGTGGGAGAAGATCGTGCTCAATCTCCTCTCCAACGCGCTCAAGTTCACGTTCGCCGGGGAGATCTCCGTGCGCCTGGAGGCCCGGGGCACGCACGTGGAGCTCACCATCCGCGACACGGGCACCGGCATCCCGCCCGAGTCGATGCCCAGGCTCTTCGAGCGCTTCCATCGCGTCCAGGGCGCGCGCTCGCGCACCCACGAGGGCAGTGGCATCGGCCTGGCGCTGGTGCGCGAGCTCGTGGCGCTGCATGGCGGCTCCGTCCGGGCCGAGAGCACCCTGGGCGAGGGCACCTCCTTCTTCGTCTCGCTGCCCATGGGGCACGCGCACCTGCCGCCCGAGCGCCTCGGGGCTCCCCGCGCGCTCGCCCCGACGAACTCCCGGGCCGACGCCTATGTCGAGGAAGCGCTGCGCTGGGTGGGCGCCGAGGGTGGGCCGTCCTCCGCGCCGGTCCCCGCGTCCCCTGGGGAGCGCGCCCAACCCCTGCCCACCGGGGGCGCCCGCATCCTGCTCGCCGACGACAACGCGGACATGCGCGAGTACGTCTCCCGGCTGCTGGGCGAGCGCTGGCGGGTGGAGGCGGTGGCGGATGGCCGGCGGGCCCTGGAAGCCGCGCTGCGCGAGCCGCCCGAGCTGGTCCTCACGGACGTGATGATGCCGGGGCTGGATGGCTTCGGGCTCCTGCGCGCGCTCCGGGCCGAGGAGCGCACGCGCTCGGTGCCCGTCATCATGCTGTCCGCCCGTGCCGGCGAGGAGGCGCACGTGGAGGGCCTGGAGGCGGGCGCCGATGACTACCTCATCAAGCCCTTCTCCGCGCGCGAGCTGCTGGCGCGCGTGGGCGCCCGGCTGGAGATCTCCCGGCTGCGCCGCGCCAACGAGGAGCAGGTCCGTCAGCTCAACGCGCAGCTCGAGCTCAAGGTGATCGAGCGCACCGCCCAGCTCCAGGAGTCCAACCAGGAGCTGGAGAGCTTCAGCTACTCGGTGAGCCACGACCTGCGCGCGCCGCTGCGCCACATCCTGGGCTTCGCCGAGCTGCTCGGGAAGAGCGCCGGAGGGGGCCTCGACGACAAGTCGCGACGCTACCTGCGCACCATCATGGAGTCGGCCCAGAAGGGCGGCCAGCTCGTGGATGATCTGCTCGCCTTCAGCCGCCTGGGGCGGGGCGAGCTCAAGCGCAGCCGGGTGGACCTGGTGCCCCTGGTGGACGACCTGCGCGCGGAGCTGGCTCCCGAGGCCGAGGGGCGCCGGGTGCTCTGGCACGTGGCGCCCCTGCCCCTGGTGCTGGGAGACCCCGCGCTCTTGCGGCTGGTCCTCAAGAACCTGCTGTCCAACTGCCTCAAGTACACGCGGCCCCGGAGCGAGGCCCTCATCGAGCTGTACGCCGAGCAATCCCCCCGCGAGGTGGTCATCCACGTGCGCGACAATGGCGTGGGCTTCGAGATGCAGTACGTGGACAAGCTCTTCGGCGTCTTCCAACGCCTGCACACGTCCGAACAGTTCGAGGGAACGGGAATCGGCCTGGCGAACGTGCGACGCATCATCTCCCGACACGGTGGCCGCGTCTGGGCCGAGGGGGCCGTGGACGAGGGAGCCACCTTCCATTTCACCCTGCCCAAGGCGAGCCCGCCCGAAGCGGAGACCTCCACGACATGAGCAACCTCAAGCGAATCCTTCTCGTCGAGGACAGTGACAACGACGTGCAGTTGACCCTCGCCGCCCTCGAGGAGACGCACCTGGCCAACGAGGTGGACGTGGTCAAGGACGGCCAGCAGGCGATCGACTACCTCTTCCGCCGCGGGTCCTTCACGGCACGGGGCGAGGAGCACCCGGCGGTGGTGCTGCTGGACCTGAAGCTGCCCAAGTTGAATGGCCTCGAGGTGCTCGCCCGGCTCAAGGGCGATCCCGAGCTCAAGACGATTCCCGTGGTGATGCTCACTTCGTCCCGGGAGGAGCCGGACCTCAAGCGCGCCTATGGTCTGGGCGTCAACGCCTACGTGGTGAAGCCCGTGGGCTTCAACGCCTTCACCTCCGCGCTCAAGGAGCTGGGACTGTTCTGGGCCATCCTCAACGAGCCACCTCCGGGCACGGTGCGCAAGGACAGCCACTGATGCGCGTCCCGGACCCGGAGGACTCCGCGCGGGCTCCGTCCAGGACGGGGCGCCCGCTCGCCGTGCTGATGCTGGAGGACAGCGCGCTGGACGCCGAGCTCATCCAGGCCCGCCTGGAGGACGGAGGCCTGAAGGCTCACGTGGTGCGGGTGGACACCCAGGAGGCGTTCACCGCCGCGCTCGGCCGTGAGCGCTTCGATGTCATCCTCTGCGACTACAGTGTCCCGGGCTTTGGCGGCACCGACGCGCTCGCCACGGCGCGCCAGGCCTGCCCCGACACGCCCTTCCTCTTCGTCTCGGGCGCGCTGGGCGAGGACCGGGCCATCGAGCTGCTCAAGAGCGGCGCCACGGACTACGTCCTCAAGGACCGGCTCGAGCGCCTGGTGCCCAGTGTCGAGCGCGCCCTGCGCGAGGCCCAGGGCACGCTCGAGCGCGAGCGCGCCGAGGTGGCGCTGCGTCAGTCCGAGGAGCGCTACCGCCTGGCCACCCTGGCCACCTCGGACGCCGTCTGGGATTGGGACCTGCTCACCCACGTGGTGCAGTGGAACGACGCCGTGGAGACGCTCTTCGGCTACTCGAGGGAGGAGATCCGCCAGGACGTCTTCTGGTGGGAGAAGGCCATCCACCCCGAGGACCGTGAGCGCGTGAAGCGGGGCATCGAGATCGCCGTCCACTCGGGGGCGCGGCGCTGGCAGGAGGAGTTCCGCTTCCGCCGCAAGGATGGCCGCTACACCCACGTGGTGGACCGGGGCCACGTCTCCCATGACGCCTCGGGCCGGCCGGTGCGCATGGTGGGCGTGATGCAGGACATCTCCGCGCAGAAGGAGGTGGAGGCGGTGCTGTCGCGCCAGGCCCGCCTCGGCCAGTTGATGGCGGACGTGGGGCTGGCGCTCACCCGGGGCACGCACCGGCGGGACATGCTGGGGCGGTGTGTCGAGGCCCTGTCCCGGCACCTGGACGCGGCGCTCGCCCGGGTGTGGTTGCTCGAGGAGTCCGTGGAGCTGCTCGTGCCCGAGGCCAGCGCGGGCACGTGCGCTCCGCCCGAGGAGCTGTTCGGCCAGGTGCCGCTCGGCGCGCCGCTGCTGGTGGGCCGTCTGGCCCGGACGCACACACCCGTCGTGTTCACCCCCCCGGGGGAGGGGGCGCGGGAGGCGGAACTGGAGTGGGTGGAGCGCGAGGGCCTGGGGGGCTTCGTGGGCCATCCGCTGCGCGTGGGGAACAAGACGCTGGGCGTGGTGGTGGTGGTGGCACGCAACCCCTTCACCCAGGGCTGCCTCGACACCCTCCATCACGCCGCGGACAGCATCGCCCTGGGGCTGGAGCGGCTGCGCGCCGAGGAGGACGCCGCGCGCCTGTTCGCCGGAGAGAAGGCCGCGCGCACCGCCGCCGAGGAGGCCAGCCGCCTCAAGGATGAATTCCTCGCCACGGTGAGCCATGAGCTGCGCACCCCCCTCACCGCCATGCTCGGCTGGGTGCGCCTGTTGCGCATGGGCGGCCTGTCCGGGGACAAGCGCGAGCGCGCCCTGGAGACCGTGGAGCGCAACGCACGCGCCCAGGCCCAGCTCATCGAGGATCTGCTCGACGTGAGCCGCATCATGTTGGGCAAGCTCAAGCTGGACGTGGTGCCGGTGGAGTTCTCGTCCGTGGTGGCGCAGGCGCTCGAGGTGGTGCGCCCCGCCGCGGATGCGAAGAACATCCAGGTGCGGCTCGTGCTCGACGCCTCGTGCCGGGTGATGGGCGACGCGCAGCGGCTGCAACAGGTGGCGTGGAACCTGCTCGCCAACGCGGTGAAGTTCACGCCCCCGTCGGGCCAGGTGTGGGTGGAGATGGCGCGGCGCGGCGCGTTGGTGCACCTCACCGTGACGGACACCGGCGAGGGCATTTCCCCGGACTTCCTGCCGCATGTCTTCGAGCGCTTCCGTCAGGCCGATGGCAGCACCACGCGCAGGTTCGGCGGGCTCGGCCTGGGCCTGTCCATCGTGCGCCACCTGGTGGAGATGCATGGGGGCACGGTGGCCGTCGCCAGCGAGGGCGTGGGCCGGGGGGCCACCTTCACGGTGGACCTGCCCGAGGCCTCGTCCTCACGCCGGGCGAACACCCCGCTCCCCGGCGACACGCGGCTGGAGCGGGCTCGGGCCTCCGAGTCCTGTCCTCCCGAACTCGTCGGCCTGCACGTGCTCGTGGTGGAGGAGGACGCGGACACCCGGGAGCTGCTGCGCACGTGGCTGGAGTCCTGTCAGGCCCGTGTCTCGGTGGCCGCCTCCGCCCGCGAGGCCCTGGAGGCGCTCGCGCGCCTGTCCCCCGACGTCCTGCTGTCCGACCTGGAAGGGCCGGGAGGCGAGGGCGAGGCCCTCATCCGGTGGGTGCGCTCCCTTCCCCTGGAAGCCGGAGGCGGCATCCCCGCGGCGGCCCTCACCGCCTTCGCTCTCGCGGAGGACCGCACACGGGTGCTGCGCGCCGGCTTCAACAGCCACGTGCCCAAGCCCGTGGATCCGCTCGAGTTGTTCGCCGTCCTGGCCTCCCTCTCCGGACGGGGCGGCCGGGGTGGCGCGCGGTGAGCCGCTCAACCCCTCAGCCGCTCTGGAGCATGAACCGCGGGGGCTCGGCGTGCGCCTCGGGCCGCGCTCCTTCCGCGCGCAGGCGCGCCTCGGTGAGCACCCGCGCCTCCACACAGATGTCCGTGCCGAGGAAGTCCCGGCCGAGCCGCGCCGCCGCCACGCCCACCGAGCCCGAGCCCATGAACGGGTCCACCACCACGTCCCCGGGCTCGCTGCTCTGGCGGATGAGCACCTCGCTCAAGCCGGCGGGCTTCTCCGTCGGGTAGCCCCGGTGGATGCGCGGCACGCTCAGCACGTCCGCCACGCCCAGGTCGCTCAAGCGCCGCCGGCCCTTCTCGAAGAAGAGGATGAACTCGTAGCGCGCCCGGTAGTGGTAGCCCATTCCAATGTGCTGCTTGTCCCACACGAGCGGCTTCCAGAACCGGAAGCCCGCGGCCTCCGCGAGCGGCCGGGCGATGAACATCGTCTCCGCGTCACAGAAGAGATAGAAGTGCGAGTCGCGCTTCATCACCCGCCACAGCCCCTGGAACAGCTCCGGGAAGCGCGCGTTCGGGAAGATGGGGAACCAGGCGTTGGTCGAGCCCTTGCCCCGCTTGAGGCGCGTCGTGGTGCCCACCGCGCGGTGCTTCTCCAGGGACTCGTAGGCGGGATCCGTGATGACGAGATCGACCGAGGCCGCCGGGAGGGTCCGGAGCCATTCGACGGCGTCACCGTGCGCGAGGCGGTAGTGGGACATGGGGTCTCGTCTGGCCCGAGGGCGCCAGCAGGCCGGGACTATGACCCCTGCCTCTGACACCCCCCCTTCCGCGACGGGGGCATGGGTTGCGTGACACCCGCCTCCCGTGGGGACGCGACTGTCCCCACTCCGACACCCGTCCAGCCCCTGCCCACGGGATTCCTCGCGCAACCCCCCTCCCAGCCCCCTTCTCCGTCCACCACCCGCCATGTCCTCCTCCGAGTGCCCACCCTCGGGGTGACATATGACCCGCTGGGTCCTCCTCCACTCCGCCTCAAGCTGCCCTGCTGGGGGGGGCAGTTGTTCATGGACCCACGTCCGGAGCTCCCCGGTTACAGCCACGCTCATCGCTTTACCGTCGCCTTGCTTTCCCGAGGGGGATTTCCCCTCCTGGCCCGGCCCATGCAATCAAATCAATACATTCAAGGATTAGCCGACTAGCAGGCGAGTTCTGTGAAAACCCCGATGGATGCCAGCGAGGAAGACCATGTCGATTGCGGCCCGTCAGCCCCACTCCAGTCCGCTCGAGAGCGAGACCCTGTTCGATCCGACGCCGCGCCGGGCGCTGGGGGAAGAGGAGCCGGTGACCTGGTCGGAGGCGTCACGGGGCTGGATCATCCGCGGGCACGAGGACGTGCTGGGCTGCCTGCGCGACTCGAGGCTGGGAGCCTCGTATGAGGATGTGCTCGACGTGCGGCTGCGGGGGCTGAGCCCCGAGCTGGCCGGGGCCTTGCGCGAGACGTTCGCCGCGCATCCGTGGGATGGGCGCGAGGCCACGCCGCTGCGCCGTCAGGCCGCTCCGGGCTTCACGCCCCAGGTGCTCGACGCCTGTCGTCCGGTCATCCGCGGCCTCGCGACGCGGTTGGTGCGGCGGGGAGGGCAGGACCGGATGGACGTGGTGCGGGCCGTGTGCGCGCCCCTGCCCGCGCTCGTGCTCGCGGAGGTGTTCGCCCTCGCCGAGCGGGACCGGGAGCCCTTCCTCGCCTGGGCATGGCAGCTCGCGGACTTCCACTCACCGGCCGCGGACGCGGATCGGGGCGCCCTGGCGCGGGCGGCCCTGGGGGCGGCGCGTGGCTTTCTCTCCTGGCTCACCCCCCTGCTCGAGGAGCGGCGCCGGGCTCCCGGCGGGGATCTGCTCAGCCGGATGCTCCAGGTCGAGCAGCCGGGAGCGCGCACCGCGGTGCAGCGGGTGTCCACGCTCGCCCTGCTGCTCGTCTGCGAGCTCGGGTTCGTGACGGATCAGCTCGGCAATGTGTTGCATGAGGTCCTCGCGCGTCCCGAGCTCTGGCGCATGCTCCGGGTGGATCGCTCGAGGATCCGCCCGGCCGTGGAGGAGGCGCTGCGCTTCCAGCCCGCGCGGCCCGTGCTGTACCGCGCCGTCGGGGAGACCCTCACGCTGCGTGGGCGCACCCTGCGACCGGGCGAGGTGGTGTTCCTGGACGTGGCCACCGCCAATCGGGATTCCCAGGTCTTCACCACGCCGGAGCGCTTCGATCTCCACCGGGACGCCGCCCGGCAGAAGCACGTGACGTTTGGCTTCGGGCTGCACCACCGTCTGGACGCGGGGCTCATCCGTCACCAGTTGGAGTGCGTCCTCGAGGTGCTGCTGGAGGAGTTCCCCGGCCTGCGCCTGGACGAGGAGCGCCCGCCCCGGCTCAAGCGCCACGGTCCGCTGGTGCGAGGCTTCGAGACCCTGCCCGTGCGGTGGTGACGAGCCCCGGGGGGGGACGGGGCCCTTGTCTGGCGGCAGGCCAGGGGAGCGTGCACGAGCCGATGCCGGGCATGCCCCGCGGGACGGGAGGCTGTCGGTTAACATACCTCTCAGGGGCCCGGATCCGGGGTGGATTTCAGGTCGGGCTGGACCTCCTGCTAGGCTGCGATTTCCAGACATCCTCGTCGCCGTGGGGGAATGCATGTCCTTCGTCCAGTTGCCCGAGAGCCTCATTACCTGTCGCAACCTCGTGGGTGGCGAGTGGCTCGTTCCGCGAGACGTTCCGCTCGCCGAGGTGCGCAGTCCCTATACCGGAGGGGTCATCGGCCGGGTGCCGATGACGTCCGAGGCGGGGGTGGCCCAGGCGGTGGAGGCGGCGCGGGCGGCGGCGCCCGGCTGGCGCGCCATGCCCCTGCGCGAGCGCACCACGCTCATGGCGCGCTTCCGCTCGCTGCTCGAGTCCCACCTGGAGCGCCTGTCGCACCTGGCCGCGAGCGAGGCGGGCAAGACGGTGGCCGAGGCGCGCGCGGGTCTGCTCAAGGGCCTGGAGGTGTGTGACTTCGCGCTGTCGTTGCAGAACCTGGACGCCGGCGGCGCCATGGAGGTGAGCCGCGGCATCACCTGCGAGTTCCGTCGCGAGCCCCTGGGCGTGGTGGCGGGCATCACCCCGTTCAACTTCCCCGCCATGGTGCCGATGTGGATGATTCCCATCGCGCTCACGGTGGGCAACTGCTTCATCCTCAAGCCCTCGGAGAAGGTGCCGCTCACGGCGTGCGCGCTCGGGGAACTCCTGGTGGAGGCGGGCCTGCCGCGCGGCGTGTTCTCCGTGGTGCACGGCGGACGCGAGGCGGTGGAGGCCCTGGTGGCCCATCCGGACGTGCGCGCGGTGGCCTTCGTGGGCTCGACCGCGGTGGCGCGGCGCGTGTACTCGGAAGGCAGCGCGCGGGGCAAGCGCGTGCTGGCGCTCGGTGCCGCGAAGAACCACCTCATCGTCGCGCCGGACGCCGACGAGGCCCTCACCTCGCAGGCCGTGGTGGACTCCTTCACCGGGTGCGCGGGCCAGCGCTGCATGGCGGGGAGCGTGATGCTCGCGGTGGGCAACGTGGATCACATCATCGAGCAGGTGCGCGAGCGCGCCTCGCGGCTGGAGTGCGGCCCCGGCATGGGGGCGATCATCGACCGGGCGAGCCTCACGCGGCTGGAGACGGCCATCGCCACGGCGGAGAAGGCCGGCGCGCGGGTGGTGCTGGATGGGCGTGGCCAGCGTCCCGCGGGCGAGAAATGGGCGGGGGGCCACTGGCTCGGCCCCACCATCCTCGACGGGGTGCGCCCGGACATGGAGGCGGCGCAGCGCGAGCTGTTCGGCCCGGTGCTGTCCATCGTGCGTGTGCCCACGCTGTCCGCGGCGCTCGAGGTGGAGAACGCCTCGCCCTATGGCAACGCGGCCTCCATCTTCACCACCAACGGCGCGGTGGCGCAGGCGGTGGTGGAGGGCGCGCGCGTGGGCATGGTGGGCGTCAACGTGGGCGTGCCCGTGCCCCGCGAGCCCTTCTCCTTCGGCGGCACCGGCGAGTCCAAGTTCGGTCATGGCGACATCACCGGTGTCGCGAGCCTCGGCTTCTGGACGGACCTCAAGAAGGTCACCCGGAAGTGGAGCAACCGCACCGACGGCAGCTGGATGAGCTGACGCACGCCTTTCGCATCTCGAGTTCCAAGGAGGGCGAGTCATGCCCGACAAGAAGGTCAGCAACCACATTCGTCTCACGTCCCACCCCGACAGCGACACGCAGGTCCTCCCCATCCGCTGGGGAGACCCGGACCCCCTGCGCCGGGGCCCCGTCATCGCCACGCTGACCGAGCCCGCGCACCGCAACGTCGTCGGCACGCACTCGGGCTCCTACGCCATCTACCGCGCCATCGCCGTGGCCGCGGGCCAGCTCACGCAGGACCACCGCGCGGACCTCACCAACACGGCGCCCGCCGTGCAGGTGGGCCCCCACAAGTCCTGGGGGGACCCCAACCGCATCGTGTCCCTGGATCCGTGGGGCGCCGTGGCGCCGCAGGCCTTCCAGACCTACGTGCAGCAGGGCATGGACATCCGGCCCTCCATCGCCATCACCCGCGCGCACATCAACATGCCGGAACTGCGCGACGCCATCACCGCGGGCCGCCTCAAGCCGGATGGGAAGATCCTCTGCGCCAACGGCGACGTGACCGTGGTGAAGGCCGCCATCGAGCCGGTGTGGTACCTGCCGGGAATCGCCAAGCGCTTCGGGCTGACCGAGGCGGCGCTGCGCCGCGGCCTCTTCGAGCAGACGGGCGGCATGTTCCCCGAGCTCATCACCCGCTCGGATCTGGACGTCTTCCTGCCGCCCATCGGCGGCCAGACGCTCTACTTCTTCGGGGAGATGGACACCATTCCCAACCCCGACATCCCGCTCGCGGTGCGCGTGCACGACGAGTGCAATGGCTCGGACGTGTTCGGCAGCGACATCTGCACCTGCCGGCCCTACCTCACGCACGGGATTGAAGTCTGCATCCAGACGGCGCAGGAGGGCGGCGCGGGCGTCATCGCCTACTCGCGCAAGGAGGGCCGCGCGCTCGGCGAGGTGACGAAGTTCCTCGTGTACAACGCGCGCAAGCGCCAGGAGGGCGGTGACTCGGCCGCCACCTACTTCCACCGCACCGAGTGCGTGGCGGGCGTGCAGGACATGCGCTTCCAGGAGCTGATGCCGGACTCGCTGCACTGGCTGGGCATCACCCGCATCCACCGCTTCGTGTCCATGAGCGACATGAAGCACGACGCCATCGTCAACTCGGGCATCGAAATCCTCGAGCGCGTGCCGATTCCGGATTCGCTCATCCCCGCGGACGCCCAGGTGGAGATGGAGGCGAAGAAGGCCGCCGGCTACTTCACCACCGGCAAGGTGGCCAGCGAGGCGGAACTGCAGGCGGTGAAGGGCAGGGCGCTCGATGCCTGAGGCGCCCGCGGCCGCCGTCTCCTATCTGCTCGGCCCCCTCGCCATCCGCGAGCGGTGCCGGGCCCTGCTGGAGCTGGGGCTCGCGGGCCGGCTCGAGCACTTCCGCGTGGACACGGCGCGGCTGCCCGCCGTGGCGGACTACGTGCTGGAGGTGACACGCGAGGCCTATCCCTCGCTCGACATCCCGGTGCACAGCCGCTGGGGCCACTTCGACGTGGGCGGCATCCGGCGCAACGCGGAGCTGGAGGCGCGGCTGGCCCCGCTGCCTCCCGCCGAGCGCGCCCGGGCGAAGTTGGATCTGGTGGTCACCAGCGTGCTCCTGGACGCGGGCAGCGGGCCCCGGTGGAAGTACCAGGAGCCCGGTGGCGGCACCTACGCGCGCTCCGAGGGCCTCGCCGTGGCCAGCTTCCGCATGTTCCTCGCGGGCGCGTTCTCCTCGGATCCCTCCCAGCCCCTGCGCGCGGACGCCGAGGGCCTGCGCCACTTGAGCCTCGAGGCGCTCGCGGAGGGCTTCCAGGTGACGGAGGACAATCCGCTCGAGGGCCTGGAGGGACGGCTCGAGCTGCTGCACGGCCTGGGCCGGGTGATGCCCAGGCCCGGGTCGCTCTTCGATCGCCTCGCGGTCCATGGCCGGCGGCAGGTGTCGGCGACGCAGGTGCTGGGGCAGGTGCTCCAGTCGCTGGGTCCCATCTGGCCGGGCCGCATCACCCTGGATGGGGTGAACCTGGGCGACGTGTGGCCGCACTCGGCGCTGGGGGCCCTGGATCATTCCGACTCCCTGGTGCCCTTCCACAAGCTGTCGCAGTGGCTCACCTACTCGATGCTGGAGCCGCTGGAGGAAGGCGGCCTCCAGGTGACGGGACTGGAGGCGCTCACCGGACTGCCCGAGTACCGCAACGGCGGGCTGCTGGTGGACGGGGGCGTGCTGGTGCCCCGGGACGAGCGGCTGCTCACGGACGCGTACCAGCCGGGTTCGGAGCCCATCGTGGAGTGGCGGGCGCTGACGGTGGCGCTGCTGGACGAGGTGGGCGAGCGCGTGCGCGAGCGGCTCGGGATGACGGCCGAGCAACTCCCGCTGGCCAAGGTGCTCCAGGGCGGCACGTGGAGCGCGGGCCGGAAGCTGGCCGCCCAGAAACGCCCGGGGGGCCCGCCACCCATCCGCATCGAGAGCGACGGAACCGTGTTCTGAGTTTCAATGGAAAGAGGGAAGGGGAGAGCGCGATGAAATACGCGGACAACTGCACGGTGGTGGACCACCCACTGGTGAAGCACAAGCTGACGCTGATGCGCCGCAAGGACACGAGCACGGCGTCCTTCCGTGCGCTGCTCCAGGAGATCTCCCTGCTGCTCGCCTATGAGGCGACGCGGGATTTGAAGCTGACGGAGGAGACCATCGAGACGCCGATGGCGCAGATGAACGCGCCGGTGCTCGAGGGCAAGAAGCTGGTGCTGGTGGCCATCCTGCGCGCGGGCCAGGGCATCCTGGATGGCATGCTGCAACTGGTGCCGAGCGCCCGCATCGGCCACATCGGCCTGTACCGCGACCCGAAGACGCTCTCGGCGGTGGAGTACTATTACAAGGTGCCCCACCAGCTCTCGGACCGCGACGTCATCGTGTGCGATCCGATGCTCGCCACGGGCAACTCGGCGGTGGCGGCGCTCACCCGCATCAAGCGCAGCAAGCCGGGCAGTCTGCGCTTCATGTGCCTGTTGGCCTGCCCCGAGGGCCTGGCCAACCTGCGCGAGCACCACCCGGACGTGCACGTCATCACCGCCGCGGTGGACGAGAAGCTCAACGAGCACGGCTACATCGTGCCGGGCCTGGGCGACGCGGGCGACCGGCTCTTCGGCACCCGCTAGCCGCCGGGGCAGGGCGGGCCCTGGCTCCCGCCCGCTCGAGCCGCCGGGACTACTCCGCCGTGCTGGAGGAGGCCTCGGGCCTGGCGGCCTGCTCGCGCACGCGCAGCGAGCCCACCAGCGAGTCGATCCACCGGTGGCTGATGCCGTAGTTCTTGTCCGGGCAGGCGAAGTGGTGCGCCATGTGGTGCGCCCGCAGGGCCTTGCCCCAGGCCGTCCACGGCTTCTTGTAGTGCACCGCCCAGTGCAGGTAGTCGTACGCGAGGTAGCCCGCGACGATGCCGACGAAGTAGGGAATGGTGGCGTCCGGCCGGCCCACCAGCCACAACAGCCCGGCGATCACGATGGCCAGCGGGATGCTCGCGCCCAGCGGCATCACCAACCGCTGCGGATCATCCGGGTACGTGTGGTGGTAGCCATGGATGATGGCGTGGAAGCGCCGGGTGAGCGGACCGTTGCCCTCCCAGTGGAAGAGGTGGCGGTGCAGCGTGTACTCCATGAAGCACCACGTGAGGTAGCCCAGGGGGGCGAACAGGAGGACCTGTTTCACCTGGGTCGTCCCGCTCCACAGGGCCCAGGCCAACAGGCCCGAGATGAGCGGGATGTAGAAGGCGAAGGGGGTGGCGGGATGGATCTTCGAAGCGGCTTCGAGGAAGTCGTTCTCGAACATCCTCGCGGAGGCATGACGCTCGTACTCGGTCTTCATGGGCGTACCAGCAGGGAAGATGGAAGGTCGGGGGCGGTCAGCCCCCGGCCAAAACACCGCCATCCTCCTTATAAGGCCCGGGGTCAAGGGGGCTCGTGACGAAACGGGGGGGAGGGCCGCCTGGCCGGAAGGTGTCTCCCACTGAGCATCGGGCCACGGCATCCTGGCGTCCAGGAGGCAGGGATGACCGGACGCGGGGCGTGGCTCGTCGTGGACGTGGTGGGGGTGGCGGGGGTGGACACCCTCGGAGCGCTCCTTCCGGGGGCTCCAGGGGCCGCCCAGGCCCGGGCCTGGATGATGGCCGAGGTGAACGCCGCCGTGGAGGGCCTGCTGTCGGCGGGCTTCGAGCGCGTGTGGGTGAGCGATGCCTCGTGCTCCACTGTTCCCTTCCCAGGCGGGGAGGCACTCCATCCCGGGGCCGAGCCGTGCTCCGGGGAGGATCCCTTCGCGCCCTCGTGGCTCGAGGACGTCCAGGCGGTGGCGTGCGTGGGCATGCACGCGGCGGCCGGGACGGGGGGCTTTGGCGCGCATACCGGGGGGCCGCTGTGTGTCTGGACGTGCGCGGGCCGGACGCTGTCCGAGGCGGAGCTCGTGCTGGCGCTGGCGGCGGAGGCAGGGGTACCCGCCGTGTTCGTCTCGGGGGACGACGTGCTGCGGGCGGGGCTGGAGGGGCGGGTGGGCTATGTGTGCACCAAGACGGCCGTGTCCACCGAGCGGGCCGTGTCGCGTGCTCCCGAGGAGGTCCACGAGGAGCTGCGGCGCGCGGCCGCCCGGCCCGGCCAGGACCAGACGCCGCTTCCGGACGCTCCGCTCGTCCTCTGCTTCAAGAGCGGACACCAGGCGACGCTCGCCGAGCGCACCGGCGCCCGCCGGCTGGATGCGTACCGCGTGGAGGTGTCGGGCCGCACCTTCCGGGAGCGCTATACCCACGCCCGGCGGGCCGTGGCGGCCGCGGGCCGGGTGCTGCCCGGGGCGGGGCCGGGCTCCTTCGTCTTCAACCCGGAAGCGCTGGCCCTCCTGCGGCTGCCGGGACCTTCCGAGGCTCCGCCTCCGGCGCGGGAGCGGGAAGCGGAGCGAGCCCTGGGCGCGTTCCTCGCGCTGACGGCCGGGGAGGACGATGCGTCCCGGGCGCTGCGCGCGCTGACGCTGCACATGCTGGAAGGTCACGCCCCGGGGGTCTTCGCGCGCTGGGGGCTGGGCGCCCGCGTGGAGGAGGCGGTGGAGGCTCTCACGGGGGTGTCCCTGGAGTTTCCCGCCGGGTTGCCCCCGGAGGTGGGCATGTCCCGGGTGGATGCCTGGTACGTGCGGGGCGAGCGCGATTTGTCGACTGCTCCCCTGGCACCCGCGGCGCTGCGTGACTACCTGCTGCACCTGGATGACGAGGGGTATGGGCTTCATGGGTGGCTGCTGGGTGAAATCGCCGCCACGCGGGGTGTGGACGTGCGCTTGTCCATCCCCGAGCGGGTGTTTCGCGGCGTGTCGCGCCGGGCGGACCTCTACTGGCTCACCCACCTGTTCTTGTTGGACACGCGCTACCTGCGCTCCCCGCCGCGAGCCCCGGACGCCAGCGCGTGGACGGAGGAATTGCTGGCGGCCACGCCCGAACTCATCGAGGGCATGGACCTGGACCTGGCGGCCGAAGTGGTCTTCTGCCTTCAGTGTGTGGGGGAGTCCGGAGGAGGCGCGCATGAGTCCCTCCTGGCATTGCTCGCCGCGTGTCAGCGGTCCGATGGTGCCGTGGGTGATGCGCATTCCACCGCGGCGGCCCTGCTCGCGTTCGCTGGCGCGCTTGAACGCACCGTCTCCGAGCGCTGAGACGCCATGTATGGCATTTGGTTTCGTCAGACACGTGGTCGTGCCTGTCTGTTGAAGACCCGACGCGCCCTTTCGGGAACGTCTGGCGCTATACGGGCTGGATGTCAAACCTCGCACCGCTAAGGCTTTTCTTGAGTTCCGGTGGATGCAAGGAAGGCCGTACATCCGCATTCTGCGGTCACGGCCCCCTGGTGAGACCCAGATGGCCGTGAGCCGGAGGTTGCGCCATGGGGTTCACGTCTTTCAGGAGTCTTTGGAGCGGGATGGCCGGGCGTGGGGCTGCGTCACGGGGGGTGACGTGTCGATTGTCGTTGGTGCTGTCATTGATTGCCGTCGTGGCATGTGGCGTGGAGCAACCGCCCGACGAGATGCAGGTCCTGGAGTCGAAGTCGCAAACGTTTCAGGAAGACAATGGATTGTCGCTCAATGGGCTGTCGCTCAATGGGTTGTCGCTCAATGGGCTGTCGCTCAATGGGCTGTCGCTCAATGGCTTGAACGACGCGGACTTCATCGCCTGGTTCAACAGCGCCGATGGCGGCAACCTGGCGGGCCATGAAGCGTTGATGAAGTACCTGGTGCGCTGCGCGGTGCCCGAGGGCCAGGTTCGTGTCTTCGTCAATCCGACCACGGGAGTACGCCATGTCTGGGAAGGCGGCATGGGATTGGCTCCCCTCTGGTCGGGCGGCAGTCCGGCCACCGTGGACGAGCAGCAGGTCATCTCCGCGTGTCTGGCGGCCCACGCCAACAACTATGGGGTGCATGTCCCCATCTCCGTGCTGGGCCAGGACGCGTCGGGCGGCACCATCCCCTTCACGCGTCAGGAACTCATGAGCTTCGCCCAGCGCGAGGCGTGTTTCTTCGGCAACCTCTTCGTCCCGGGCGGTGCGGTGCTCTTCGCCGGCAACCACATGGACGCGCTGTCGCCCGAGCAGAGCACCCCGCGGCCGTGCGGCCTGCTCGGCCTGGGCACGGCGAGCAGCCCGGCCTGCACCCAGATACAGCGCATCGGTCAGTGCCTGGATCACTGCCAGCTGGAGCCCAATGGCAACTTCTACAGCGAGTGCACCTACAACGGTGTGACGTACAAGCCGCTCACCACCCGCATCCGCCTCTCGGACGTGAATGTCTGCGGTGATGGCGTGTGCCAGGTGGGTGAGCGCAAGGGCACGGGTTACACCGCCGACAGCTGCGGCGTCGACTGCGGGACCTGAGCCGCCGGAGGGGGGAGCGCGGCCGGGGGAAGGCCGCGCTCCCGGCTTCACGCGCTCTGCAGCTGGGGTTGCTTCTCGCGGCGCGTGGCGTGCATGGGCATGGTGCCGTGCGGCCGCAGGGTGACGTGGGCATCCGCGGTGACGGGGGCGCCGGTGCCTCGCAGGCGGAAGCGCTGGGCCACCATGGCGAGGATGAACTGCGCCTCCATCATCGCGAAGTTGTTGCCGATGCACTGGCGCTGTCCGCCACCGTAGGGCAGGTAGGCCCAGCGCGGCCTCTGCTTGCTGTTCTCCGGCAGGAAGCGCGTGGGCTCGAAGCGCTCCGGGTCGGGCCAGAAGTCCGGGTGGCGGTGGGTGACGTAGGGCACCAGCAGCACCAGGTCCCCCTTGGGAATCCGGTAGCCGCCCACCACGTCCTCCTCCTCCGCCACGCGCGGAATGGCCCAGATGGGGGGGTAGAGGCGCAGCGTCTCCTCGAACACGCAGTTGGTGTAGCGCAGCTTCGGCACGTCCTCGAGCGTGGGGGTGCGCCCGCCGAGCACGCGGTCCACCTCCTCGTGCAGGAGCGCCTCCTGCTCCGGGTTCTTCTCCAGCAGGTGGAACGCCCACGCGAGCGCGGTGGCCGTCGTCTCGTGGCCCGCGAGCAGCAGTGTCATCACCTCGTCGCGCAGCTGCACGTCGTCGAAGGTGTCTCCCGTGTCCGCGTCGCGCGCGGCCATCAGCATGCCGAGCAGGTCCTGCGACTCCCCCGCCGGCCCCCGCGCCCGGCGCTGGGCGATGATGCCCTCGACGATGCGGTTGAGCGGCACCATGGAGCGCTGGAAGGCCAGGTTCTTCGCGGTGGGAATCCGGTAGAGCCACGGCTTGTAGGGCAGCGGGGAGATGATGCGCTCGTTGGTGATCTCCAGCGCGGTGGTGAACGCCTCGCCCAGCTCCTTCGTGTGCGCGGCCACGTCCACCCCGAAGAGCGCGCGCACCACCACCTGCAACGTCAGCCGCATCATCTCCGTGAAGACGGGCACGGGCTCACCCGCCTTCACCCGGGGCTCCCACTGCTCGAGCACCTCGGCGGCCGTCTCCGTCATCACGCCCGTGAGCCCCGCCAGGCGCTCGCGGTGGAAGGAGGGCTGGGCGAGCCGGCGCTGGCGCTTCCAGAAGTCGCCCTCGGACGTCACCAGGCCGTTGCCCACCAGCGGGCGCGTCTTGTGGAAGATGGGGCCCTTGGTGTAGCGCGCGGGCGCGTCCGCGAGCACGTACTTGACGTGATCCGGGTGCGTGAGCTGCTCCACGTAGATGGGCCCCATGCGAAAGCGCACCACGTCTCCCAGCAGCGCACGGCCGCGCAGATAGAGGCCGAGTGGATCGCTGGTGCGCTCGGGGAGGTGGCCCCAGAGCCAATGGCCTGGGGGCATGGGAGGCAGGGGTGCGGAGTTGTTCATGGGGGTCCACCACGGGGGTCGGGAGAACTGCGACCCGCATTGTGGACGACGCGGCGTGCCATCGCCAGGGGCGCCCCGGCGGCACGGTCGTGAAGCGGCCCGTAGCATGAGCCACGGGCATGGGAGCGCGGAGCGGGCGCGCGGCCCGGACTCAGAGGGGCTGCAGGTAGTGCACCAGCACGGTGGCGTTGTTCACGTTGAACGTGACGCTCAGGTCCGGCGTGGTCACCGGGATGCTGGGCGTGCTGCCGCTCTGCGCGGGGAAGATGATCTGCTTGCCGTCGAAGGTGAACAGCTTGCCCGGCACCGTCAGCTCGTGGCCGGTGATGTTGAAGTAGATGGCGCCCACGTCCACGAAGCCGCCCGGCAGGAGGATCGCCGACGCGGGGATGTAGTAGGGGATGGCCGGCACGGTCGCGCCCGTGACATCCACGCAGCGGTAGCGCGTGAGGTCCACCGCCGGGATGGTGAGGCTGAGGCTCGGGATTTCCTCGTTGATCTCCGGGAGGGAGAACAGCGGCGTGCCCTCGGTGCCCAGGTCCAGGCCGGGGAGGTTCAGCGAGTAGCCGAGGATGGTCTGCGCCGTCTCGTCCAGGTGCACGCGCACGGGCTCCGTCAGCGCCTCGCTGGCGGGGACGTAGATGGGCACCGCGGGCGTGGT
This sequence comes from Cystobacter fuscus DSM 2262, assembly GCF_000335475.2. Lineage (NCBI taxonomy): Bacteria > Pseudomonadati > Myxococcota > Myxococcia > Myxococcales > Archangiaceae > Cystobacter > Cystobacter fuscus. Next base: position 126,195 of record NZ_ANAH02000028.1, read on the forward strand.
CACCGTGCCACCCGGCGTGTGGCCCAGCACGTACACGCACGTGGTGCCGGCCATCGCCATGCTCGGCAGGGCCATGCTGGTGAACGCCGCGCCAACGAGGAAACGCTTGAGGGAGCTGATCATGGGTTTTCTCCGGGTCGAGGGAAGAGCCGCGCTGGGCCGGGGAGGGAGTTCCCCGCCGCGCCATCGCGCCTTCATGGATTAATTGGGAAAACCCTCCCGGATTGGATCGCGCGGATTCAAAAAGTTTTTTCCGGGCGGTTTCCGCTCAGTGGACCTGGAGCCTCAGAGGCGGGGACTTCACGGTGTCGAAGAGATCCGTGCGGGAGAGGGTGAAGTCGTAGCTGTTGCCCTTCGCGGTGGCGGTGGGAGTGCCGGAGAGCCGGCCCGTGGACGAGTCGAGCGCGATGCCCGGAGGGAGCACTCCACCGGGCTCCACCTTCCAGTTGCCGGAGTAGGGGGAGGTGATCTGCATGGAGTAGTCGTAGCTCACGCCTACCTTCCCCGCGGGCACGGAGCGGGTGCGGATGCAGGTGAGCGAGCAGGAGCTGGCGGTGAGTTGCAGCAGGAGGGTGACCGTCTGGGGAGGCCGGGCGTCATCCGTCACCCGGACGTCGAAGGAGTTGCCCGTGGCGCTCGATTTTCCCTGGACGTACCCGTTGGCGCTCAGGACGAGGCCCGCGGGGAGTGAGTTGGGCTGCACGAGTTCGAAGCGGTAGGGCGACCGGCCTCCCAGCGCCGACAGCTGTTCCGTATAGGTCTCCCCCTTGGGGAAGTCCGCGAGCACGCCCGGTCCGGCCAGGATCAAGGGAGCATGGATGCGCACGGAGAACGCGCGCTCGGTGGAGCGTGCCTCCCGGTCCACCAGCCCGAGCGTGAACTGGAACTCCCCCGTCGTCGTCGGCTTGCCGGACAGGATGCCCCCATCGAGCCGCAGGCCCGGAGGCAGCTCGCCCCGGGTCGAGAAGGTGTAGGGCGGCGTGCCGCCCCGGGCCCGGAACTGGAAGGCGTAGTCCACCCCCTCCACGCCATCGCCCAGGGTCTCCTCCTCGAGCAGGAGGGGGTCGACTCCCGCGTCGCCCTGTTGCGCCGGGGGAGGTGTGCCTCCGTCGTCTCCCGCCGGTACCTCGGGGAGGCACGGCCCCCGCGCACCACAGTCCGGCAGGCAGATGCGCTCGGGGCCGAGGCACGAGGAGCCCGCCGGACACCCTCCCTGGTCATCACAGGGGGGAAAGCGCGAGAGGTCCGGCACGAAGACGCACGCGGACGTGGAAAGGAGAAACGAGGGGAGCAACGAGACGAACAACGAGAGGCGCAACGCCGCTCCTGGCACCCACCGGCTCATGGCAACTCCCAGAGGAAGAGGACGGTTCCTCCCGCCCCGAGCAACGCGCCCGCGCCCAGCAGCACGTTGGCCGTGGTGGCCCGCGAGCGTCCCTCCCGCAGCCGCGCGGCGAAGCACTCGCGGAACACCTGGCCCTCGCCCCCACAGTCCGCGCCGCCGGTGGACAGGGTCTTCTGGCTCTGGCGCGCGGCGAGCCCGAAGCCCACGCCCACCGCGAGCGCCACGCCTCCCGCGGTCACCATCACCGTGGGCAGCACCCTCGCCGGGCGCTCGTCCACGCGGCGCCCCGTCCGCGCCGTCCACAGGCCGCCGAGGGCCTCGCGGGCCCGGGCCTCGTCCGGGCCGGACACCGCTTCGGCCGGGGAGAGCTCCAGGGTGGCGTGGGACTCCAGGCCCTCGCGGTCCACCAGGGTGAGCGCCACGCTGCGCGTTCCGCCCACGCCGAGCGCCACGCCGCGCACGAGCCGCTGCGCGCCGAGCGCCAGCACCTGCGCTCCCCGGCACGCCGCGTCCGAGCAGCTGGCGAGCCGGCCCCCCCGTGCCCGCATCCGCGCCACCGTGTCCGCCCGCGACTCCAGGCACGCGCCGGGAAGCGTCTCCACCGTGCGGCGCACGAGGTCCTCCGCCCGCCGGGCCTCGGCCGTCGACAACGCCACGGGCTGGAAGGGCACGAGCACCACGCGCTCACCCCGGCAGGGGGTCTGGGCCAGCGTGAGCGCCAGCGCCAGCGCCACGAGGCTCATGGGGTGAGGTCCGCCTGTTGCTCGGGGGCCACGGGGGACTCTCCGAGGCTGGCCATGTAGCCCTCGTAGAAGTGGGGCCCGAAGGGCACGGAGAAGAGCTTGTCCCGGAAGGTGTCCTCCAGGGCGCCGCGTGCCGCGAAGGACTGCTCGCGCCAGGTGAGGCCCCTGGCGTCCACCACCACGCCCGCACGGGCGAGCTGGAAGGGGGCCTCGCGTCCCGGGGCGCGCAGGAAGTAGCCCTGGCCGGGGGGCAGCCCCAGCACCAGCGAGCGCTCGCGCTCCTTGTTCAGCTCCGCCACCCGGATGCCCCGCGCGTCCTCCACCCACACGCGGCCCTCCAGTCCCGGCGTCAGCAGGAGGAAGCCCAGGCCCGCGCGGTGGCTCAGGTCCACCAGCGGCGCCGCCCGGTCGAGCGCGGGCGGTTGGATGGACACCTCCAGCCGGCCGCGCACGTCGTCCACGCCCTGGTTGGCCGCGGCGATGAAGGCCTGCAACTCCGAGTACTCCACCCGCCCGTCCGCGTTGACGTCCGCGGCGCCCGAGAGCGCCGACAACACCTGGTGGCTGAAGACGCCCGAGCGGATGGCGCTCCACTCGTGGCTCTCCTGCTCGCGCGAGGTGGACAGCACGGCGCCCACATGTGGGTAGCGCGCCAGCTCGCGCATGGCCAGCCGCTCGCGCACCGCCTCCCACCGGGCAGGGGCCACGGGCAGGGCGCCGCGCGAGTGGACGAGGAAGTACGAGTCACATGCGTCCACGATGAGGTGGATGAACGACGCCTGGCTCGGCGCGAGCACCCGGTTGTAGAGCTCCGTGCGGGTGAAGGCCCCATCCAGCAGGCTCACCGCGCCCTCGCCAGCGGAGCCCCGTTGCCCGTGGCCCGTGAAGATGAAGTAGAGCACCGGGATGTCGCCGCGTGCCTTGTCCTCGGCCATGCGCGCATTGAGCCGGCCGAGCGCCTGCTGGAGCGAGGCGCGGGTGGGAGGCGCCGTGCGGGCGGCGAGTCCCGGGCGCAGCGCCTGCGTCTCGGCGTCCAGGACGCTCAGCAGCACCGTCTCCTTCGCGCGTGGGGAGAGCAGCTCGTAGTAGCGCGCCCCGTCGTCATCGGCGTAGCGCAGCGGGGCCTGTCGGGGCTCGGTCCCGATGTTGTTGGCGATGATGAGCGCGTAGGTGACGCGCTCGGGCGCGGCACTCGCGGCGGTTCCAACCAGGAGCGTCGCCCACCCCATCACCAGAGCGCATCGGAGCAATCGCATGCGCGCGGAGTGTCCCTGGGAGGTAGGGGGCGGGGCAAGTGACCCCGTGTCATGAAGACAGGCCGGTGTGAGCTGGCGAGCGGGCGGGCGTTTTTTCTCGCGGGGGGACGATCCAATCCAGGTGTCCACGCGCAACAGGGAGAGAGCGTCAGGGGTGACGCGGGAGGCCGGGCACGGTAAGTCGCCGAGGGATGGAGTGGGACACACGGACGTTGCAGGCCTTTCGGGACGGGGACCCGGAGACGATGGGACGGGTGTACCGGGCCCACGCGGAGGCGTTGGCGCGGGTGCTGCGGGGCATGGTCTGGCGGGCGCGAGACCAGGGTGGGGCGTGGGAGGTGGAGAACACGGTGCTGGAGACCTTCGCCCGGGCCTTCGAGCCGAGGACGCGCGGGGCCTATGACGGGGTGCGCCCCTATGGGCACTTCCTCGTGGGGATCGCGCGCAACGTGCTGCTGGAGCAGTCGCGGCGGCGCGAGGTGGCGGTGGGGTTGGAGCCCTTCGAGCAGGTGGGCGAGGTGCCGGAGGAGGGCGAGGGGCTGGCGCGGGCCTGGGAGGACCGGGAGGTGGAGGAGCTGCTCGCGCGCTTCAAGACGGAGCTGTCGGCGGAGGAGCGTCAGCTCTTCGAGCTGCGCTTCGGCGAGGAGGGCATCGCGCAGGAGGGCGCGGCCGAGCGCCTGGGCCTGACGCGCATCCAGGTGCGGCGCCGGGAGTTGGGGTTGAAGACGCGGCTGCTCGAGTTCCTGCAGGCGCGCGGCTACCTGGAGGGGTTGGAGGTGAAGGGGTGGAGTTTCCTCAAGCGGCGGGACCAGTGATGACGACGTGTGGAGACCGACAGGCGAAGCAGGCGCTGCGGGCGCTCTTCGAGCAGACGCTGGACGCGGAGGGCTTCGTCCGGCTGCGCGCGCACGTGGCCGGGTGTGGCGAGTGCCGCGAGGCCTACGAGCGGCTGGCGCGCGTGGAGTCGGCGCTGGAGCAACGCGCGCTGCCCACCAACCGGCAGGCCCTGTTGGAGCGGGAGTTGTTCGCGCGGCTGTCCGGGGCGCCCCAGCCCGTCCGGGCTCCCGTGCCCGCGCGTCGTCGGCGCTTCTCGCTGCCCTCGTTCTGGGTGCCGTCGCTGGCGGGCCTGGCGCTGGCCTCGGTGGCGGTGGTGCTGGTGGTGCCTCGCTTGCGCGCCGCTCCGGACGCCGAGTGGAGCGCGCGTGGAAGCGCGGTGCCGAGCGCCTGGGGCGTCCGGGCCTTCTGCGTGGGGCCGGAGGGCGACGTGCGTGAGGAGGCTCGCTCCGGCGAGACGCTGGCGTGTGGCGAGGGGAGCGCGGTGCAGTTCAGCTACACGGCGCCCGAGGCGGCGCTGCTCACGGTGGAGACGTTCTCCGACTCGGGCGAGCCCCTGCGCTTCTTCCCGGCGGAGGGCGGCGAGACGGAGGTCGCCGCGGGGGTGGATGTGCCGCTGCCCTACAGCACCCCGGTCCAGGGCGGCTGGCTGTCCGGACCCCTGGAGGTGCGCGCGAGCTTCTCGGATGCGCGGGGCCGGGTGCTGTCCCAGACGCGCCTCACGCTCGTGCCCCGTTAGGGCTCAGGAGATCTCGACGACGGCCTCGCCGGGGAAGGGCAGCTCGTCGCAGTTGTCGTCCGGCCGTGCATCCGCGCGGCCCAGCACGAGGAAGTCCGTCACCGTGTCCAGGGCGATGGCCGGGTGATGCCAGGTGCCCGGCGCGTAGTTCACTCCCTGATGTCCGTTGGTGACGAACACCCGCAGGGTCGCGGGGTCTGGAGCATCACGGCCATGGGCCACCACGACGAGAAAGGGCCGGCCTCCAATGGGTAGGAAGAGCTGGGAGGACACCGGATGGCGTTCCAGCCCGGTGCAGCGCAACGGCAGGCGCGCGGGTTGGACGCGGAAGAGGCTCAGCAGCGCGCGTCCGCCATTCTTGTCGAGCGCCAGGTCCGCCACGTCATCGAAGCGCCAGGCCGTGCCGCTGTTGATGAGGCGCCCGCCCTGCTCGGGCACTTCCACCACCTCGCCGAATCCCGCGAAGGCCGCCGCCGTCAATGCTTCCCGCTTCGGTCGGATCATCACACCGACAGTGCATGACCCCCACCCGGAGCGCAAGCCAGGGGGCAACGGGATGGCGCGGGGGTGGACAGCCTCCGAGTCCGGGCCAGCAGAGGGATGGCGGGGCGTGAACGCGCCACACCCGGGCATTCTCCTCGTCGATGACAACCCGGAGCAACTCGCGGCGCTGGAGGCCAGCCTCGCGCCGCTCGGCCAACGTCTGGTGCGGGCCCTCTCCGGCCAGGAGGCCCTCAAGAAGATCCTCGTCGAGGACTTCGCGTGCATCCTGTTGGCCGCGCGGATGCCCGGGCTGGATGGCCGGGAGACGGCGCTGTTCATCCAGGCGCTGGAGCGCACCCGTCATGTCCCGCTCCTCTTCCTGACGGAGGGCGAGGAGGTGGGCGCGGTGGACTGTGTCGCCAGGCCCGTCGAGCCGCACCTGCTGCGGGCCCGGGTGCGCGACCTGCTGGAATCGTCCCGGAAGATGCCCACGGTGCGCTCCCCCTCGCGTCCTGGCGGGGAGCCCGTGCGCGACGAGCGCCACCTGGAGAGGGAGTGGGAGCTGCTGCGCTGTGGGCGGGAGCTCGAGGTCTCCATCGCGAACCTGTGCGAGCGAGAGGAGCACTTCCGGGCCGTCATCTCGGCGCTCCTGGAGGGCATCATCCTCCATGATGACCAGGGCCGGGTGCTGCTCGCCAACCAGAGCGCCGAGAGACTGCTGGGCCTCTCTTCCCTGGAGATGGTGGGACGGGCGGCGCAGGATCCGCGCTGGGGCTCGCTCCACGGGGATGGCCGTCCCTGCCCGGCGGAGGAACTGCCGGCCCTCGTGGCGCTGCGCACCGGGCGGGCCGTCACCGGGGCGGAGCTGGGCGTGCACCAGCCCAACGGGCGGCTGGTGTGGTTGTGCGTCAACGCCCAGCCCATCTTCGGGCCCGACGGCGTGACACCCACGGGCGTGGTGGTCTCCTTGCTCGACATCACCGAGCGCAAGCAGGTGGAGGCCCGGCTCGAGGCGAGTGAGCGGCAGTTCCGCACGCTCGCCGAGGCCCTGCCCGAGACGGTGTGGATGGCCGAGCCCCCCCACGGTCTCATCTACGTGAATGGCGCGCTGCCGGGCCTCACGGGCCTTGCCGTGGACGCACTGCTGGGCATGGGCTTTCTCTCCATCATCCACCCGGACCATCGGGCGCGCTCGCTGGAGACCTGGTCGCGCGCGATGAAGGAGGAAGCACCCCTCCAGGTGGAGCACCTGGTGCGGGGCCGGGATGGGAGCTACCGGTGGCACCTCGTGCGGGGCGTGCCCGTCCGGGACGACGCGGGCCGGGTGGTGAAGTGGGTGGGCCTGTCGGCGGACGTGCACGAGTCGCGGCAGGCCCAGCAGGAGCTGCAACGCCGCGCCGACTTCGAGCAACACCTGGTGGGCATGGTCAGCCATGACTTGCGCAATCCCCTCAACGCCATCCTCCTGACCACCCGGAGTCTGCTGCGCCGCGGCGGCCTGGACGAAGGGCAGACCCGGGGCGTGGAGCGCATCCAGGGCTCGGTCGAGCGCGCCATCCGGATGATCCGGGATCTGCTCGACTTCACCCAGGCGCGTCTGGGCGGCGGCATCCTGCTCGAGCGCCAGCGGGTGGACATGCACGAGGTGGTGCGAGGCGTGCTCGACGAGGTGGAGGTGGCCCATCCGGGCCGCGAGGTGCGGTGGGTGCGCGAGGGCTGTGGCCAGGGTGAATGGGACGCGGACCGGATCGCCCAGGTGATGCAGAACCTGGTCACCAACGCCCTGAAGTACAGCCCGGAGGGAACGCCCGTGCGGGTGGAGTCCCGAGGCGTGGAGGAGGCCCTGGTGCTCTCCGTCCACAACGAGGGCCAGCCCATCGCGCCCGGACAGATGGAGCGGCTCTTCCAACCCTTCCAGCGCGCCACCACCGAGGTGGACAAGGCCGGCCGCAGCGTGGGGCTCGGGCTCTACATCGTGAAGCACCTCGTGGATGCGCACGGGGGCACGCTCGACGTGCGCTCCACGTGCGAGGAGGGCACGACGTTCACCGTGCGCGTTCCCCGGACGGGCGGTTGATTCGTCTCCGGTGATGTTTCTCAATGGAGGGTTCTCATGCGGAGAACCACCCATGCGCCCGTCATCGGCGGGCTGCCCGTCAAGAGGCCCTGCATTGCCC
>NZ_ANAH02000029.1 GCF_000335475.2 Cystobacter fuscus DSM 2262
CTACATCGCTTCCTCCTCACCCAGGCTTTGCCTGGCGCACACGAGTCCTTTGACTCGACTTTCGCCATTTTTGGGCAGCCGAGAGCCGGAGGTCATGCGACTCTCGGCTGAGGCCGAGAAGGGGGCTGGGGCAATTGGGCGAGAAGAAGACGCGGGTCCACCCAATCCACGGAGGCGAGCGTGCGCTGGGCCAGGCGCAGAATGTCAGCGAAGCTGACGGTGCATTTGGTGCGGTACCAGGGACGCAGGGGCAACCCCATCCGCGAAGTGTCCCAACCCAGCTCCATATACCAGAGCACCAGGAGGGTGTAGCAAACACCCACCCAGGGAGCCGTCCGCAGTACCGCCAGGGGAGAGCGCGCTCGCGAAGAGGCGAAGCCCAGCAGTTGCTTGAGATCGCGGAACAGCACTTCTATCCCCCAGCGGCTGCCATAGGCTTCAATCACTTGATGGGCCGTGCGGCTCGAGTCGGTGCAGAAGAAGACGCGCAGGGACAGTTCACCGCGCGGTACTTTGACGATGACGATTTTGAGCAGGGGTTTGCCGGCGGAACGATACCACCGGGCCACCCACTCCTTGTTGCACCTGCGTGGGCGCTCCATACAGGGTGAGCGTCATGGTCAGCCAGGGGTGATTGTCGTCCCGGGCAATCTTCTCGGGCTTGGGCAGGAGAATATCCTTGGTGAGCAGGCGGCCAGTGACAGGCGAGCGGCACGAGCGTGTGCGCGGACGGTGCAGCGTGGAGTCCGCTCGCATGGCTCCCACGAAGACAACGCCCGGTGGCAGGTGGCGCAGCACCTCCCGACAGGAGTAGGCGGAGTCAGCCACCACCTCCACGGGCTTGTGGGGTAACCAGCGGGACACCTGCTCCAGGAGCTGGCGTGCCAACTGCGTCTTCTTCAAGTGTGTACCCCCTCGCTTCTGGCAGTCGGCCTGGGTCCGATAGAGGCGGAAGAGAACAGGCAGGGCCCAGACTCTTTCAGAAAAAGGCACGGGGAACAGCACGGACAGCACCACCCAGACATGGCCGAAGGTGAGCAGGCGCGTGCGTCGAGTCGAGCGCACGGGGTCGATGTGCACACCCAGACCGAAAACCTTGGGCCCCTTGTGGGTGCACAGGGTGTCATCGAGCGCCAGGCGCAGTGGTCCCGGTGCGAGTGCCGCCAGATGCAGCAAAAGCAGTCGGCCCACCTGGTCGATGCTCCAGCGTGCTCGCGAGAAGAAGCGATGGAAGCCCGCGTGGTGGCGTACTCCAGAGACACCCGCGGACACCAAGGCTTCGGTGACTGCATGCAACTCACGGGTACTCACCCAGCCAGCAAACAAGGTGAGGAAGCGACAGAACGAGGGCCGAGTGAAAACGGGACGGACGAGCAGAAGCAGCGACAGCAGCGTGTTGAGAGGAGGGGCGGTCATCGTGTACTGGACGGGAGAAGTCTTGGTCGACCTCACAACCAGTCCGGTGGCCGTCCCTTCCCCACGGCCCCCGCTCCCTCGCTCGCCCTCCTCAAAATGGCGAAAGTCGAGTTTGACACCTTCCCCGGGAGCCCGTCAGGTACAACTCCAGCGCTCGCCGCCTCTCGCTGCGCCCCAGCCCCTCCACCATCGTCTCCAGGTACTCGCTCAGCTCCCGGTCGAGCTGGCTCATTTCTCTGCGTGTCATCTACTTGAAAACACGGGCCCCTCGACGCTACTTCCCAAGTCACCAAGTGGTACTAGGATCGCCTGTGGGGCCGATGGATTGCTCCCTCGTGATGTATTGAAATTACTCGTCAGGCAGACCGGCCCCTTTGATTGGTGTGGTGTACTTCGAGAGCAGGTCATCAGCGCCGAGTTGGTGCTTGTCGAGCGCTTGCTGGACTTGCATTGGAGAGAGAGTCTGGAGATCCTGGGCGAAGAACTCGCCGAAGAAGCTGCGCACGCTCTTTACCAATCTGTCCAACCCATCCTTCCGCAAGGCGGTGGTGGGCTGGGCCAACGAAGCAGCAGCAGCGAGTTTCTTAGGTGGAATGACTATGACGCATTCGGCATCCACGCCAGCGTACGTCTTCTTGAACCAACCATGTGATTGGTTCATCTGCTCGGCCTCGTACTTTGCGATCTCTTTCCGGTCTGCAACGACCTCCGTCTTGCACTCCACAAGCAGGCACTTGTTGGTGCGCAATCGCCAAAGATTGTCCGGACCCTCCTTCCACTCCTTGTCAGGACGCTCACAGGCGATTCCAAGTGCCTTTCCTAGTCGGTCGAACGAGGCCTCGAACTCGTCGGCGTCAACGCCGAAGCGTAGCGAAGATACCAGAGATTCGACACTCACAGTCAAGTTGGCCGGATCCGGATGAGTCTGAATCCACTCGATGATCTTCTCGACTCGGCGCTGCTCGACCGGCAACTGAGGCGGGACACCAGCGCGAGTGCGTGGACGAAGGAGAAAGCGGTTCCGCTTGTGCGCAGCCGTCTGTAGCTTTTCCGCCTCGACTTTGCTGGAACGGTATAGATGGCGCGCCGCCTCCTGCAAGTACCAGCCTTTCTCAACATCCGTTGAGGCGTGCTTGTCGGCCAGGTCCTGCATCACCTTAGCGGCATCGTCGTACCTGCTATCTCGGGCTAGCTGCTCCGCCTTCAATTCCAGCGCGAACTCCTTTAGTCGCTTCGGTGAGGATGTGGCACTGTCGATCTTTCCCATCTCCTCCGCGTAATACTCTTTCCAGTCGTCATCCCGGCGCAGGCACTGCGCAATGAGACCATCGAGCACCTGCTCCGGCGTGGTACCCTTCTCCATGTCCTCCTTCGCAAAGTCGGCTATGTTGAGGCCGATCTCAATCTGCTGTCGGGTCTGTGCCGACAGGAATGCGCGCGAATCAGCTGAGCGGATGGTCCGGACCAGTTCCGGGCCGATCAGCAAGATAGCGCTGTAGTCTTTCTCGCCTCGGACGCTTCGGCCCATACCTTGCTCGATGGTTCTAGCCACCCGGATTGCAACTGCATCAGTGCTAGATAGGCATCGCTCAAGATGCCGTTCATGAAGCGACTCTCCGAAAGGGCGCGAGTCCAGGATGAGCACGCGGCACGATTGATCTGGAAGGTCGATCCCGTCGTATCTGTTCACGACTGTCAACGTCGCCTCGAACTCTCCCGCCCTCAGCCGCTGCACTTCCTTGTCTATGCTGGTCTTGTCAGCAACGATGGCGCTCTTGGCCTTCCAATCTTCAGCGACTTTGAACGACGGCACTAGAGCAACGACGCCGTGCTTCCTTCCCTTGATACGCTGGCCAAACTTCGCGACTACCTCGGGACGGGTGAGTTGGTCGGATATAAGGGATGGGATAAGCACCATCTTCTCGCCTGACCACTTCTCGCGTGCATAGGTCAGCGGGGACTCGACGGTGGCCGATGACAGCCCAAGCCCCTTGATCAGGAACGAGTCGTCCGAGATCGTTGCTGACATGAACACGCGGTGCTTGGCGTCCGCATAAGAGCCGAACGCGTCGAGCGGAGCGAGCCGAGGGTAGACTTCGATGGCTTGCCCAGAGATGAGGCACTCACACTCTGCTAAGATATCCTTGACAAGAGGCCAAGCGAACTTGATCGCATCGGCATTCGCGTACTTCGAAAAGATCCTGGCAACATCATTGCTGCGGTCGATCCAGTCCCAGTATGGTACAGGCAGTAGAGCATCGTACGAACCATTGCTTAGGTCAGCGTAGGTCCCTTGGCCTTGGCTCTCAAGGGCGCCGCTGAATAGGGCGGCCAGTTCGTCGTATGCTCCCGAACCGCGCTCAAGTTTGATAGTACTCGCATCTCTGATCGCGTCGATGCAGGCGTGAGCATCGTCGATGACAGTCGCCCCGACCGAAATTGACCGATTGTGCAGGCCGAACTTCGTCAGCCCGTTGAAGAGTTTCTGAACAGTGCAAATCAGGATCGCCTTCGAGTCCAGAAATTTATCCGGCAGGTCTCCTTTACCGAGCGCCGTGCAGTACTCAAACCCAAACTGCCTGGCCTGGAGTGCGGTTTGCTCGACCAGGAAGTTATCTGGGCAAAGATAAACCGCAGGACCGACTCCCTCGTTGAGCTTCGACTGGAGGATCAGTAGCCCGATGAGAGTCTTCCCCTGTCCTGTGTGCAACTTGACGATGGCATCGCGCTCCCTCCTGCGCTTGTCGTGCCACTCAGCGAGAACGGCTTCTTGCGCTGGGCGAAGAGGACCCTTGTCGACCTCCCGGTCGAGACGGTCATAAATCTCAGCGGGTGCAAGTGGCCGCTTGCCACTTGCACCCTTCAGCCTCTTCTTGAAGTCCACCATAGTGCCCCCGATAAACGTCGCGGTGCTCGTTGTCAGCCTCGCCGAATTGTAACTGGTGCTCGAACCCCGGGCTAGGGCCAGAGAAGGGTGTCAAAGCACTCAAGCGACGCGACTTGGCACAACAGGTGGCGGGAAGGAGAAGGGCGGAAAGGGCGCTGAGAAATCCCCCCGCTCCCATCGAGCCGCTGCCTCTCGGAACGCCACGACGAAAGGCCGGTACCGCTCGCGCAACTCCCGCGGCGCCTATCGCGTGGAGGCATGCCGCAGAGGCTGCGGGCTGCGCTTGGGTGCTCGGGCCGGGTGCGGGTGCTGTGCCCTCACGGCGTGCGCCCCGAGGACGGGCTTGTCCCTTGCGCGAGCCTCGGCATCCACATCCTCCACCAGTGCCCGCACCGCACGCGGCCTCTCCGCCTCCCCCAGTCCTTTCCAGCACGGCAGGGGCGCCACCTCCAACTCCACCGGCCCTCCGCGAGGCGTCCCTCCCTCACTGACAGCTCCTCGCTTCCCCGTTTGCTCCAGCGCTTCGTCCAGTTGAACCACTGGAACACTCGCCGAGCCGGCCCCAGCAACTGCGGCAGACACGTCAGGCCCGGCCACTCGGCGCTCCTCTCCACCAGCCCCTCTTTCACCCCGTGGGCCAGCACGTAGCGCAGCCGGCCCACCAGGGCCGAATCGTCCAGCACCGGCTCCGCCGAGTAGCGCCTCTCCCAGAAGCCGCCACTCCAGTCCACCAGCCTGAGCCTGCCCACCTTCTTGGACAGGTTGGAGCGCAGGTACTGCATGAAGGAGGCGAGCGCGGCACCGCGTGCCCACACCAGCAGGTGGAACATCCTCAACGGCCAGCCCATCCCCCTCCCCCGCGTGCACTCCGCCGGGCCGGATGCACCCCGTGGGCC